>JAGGYZ010000020.1 GCA_021162285.1 Candidatus Fermentibacteraceae bacterium | reverse complement strand
GGAACACCAGACCAGGTTGTTCAGAAGTTTCTGGACGCCTGGAACAGTGCTGACGGTGACGGCGTTGTAGGTTGTATGTCATCAGATGGTATTGCAGAACTCGGCGGATACATTGAACTTCTCAAGGCAGATCCGGAAGCTTCAGTGACGCAGCTCGCTACACTGGGTATCGAGTTTACAACCGAAGAAGTTGAGAATCTTACAGTGGGTCAGTTCCTTACAGCAATGCTCGGCAACGAAGTGGCAGCCTCCAGTATGCCGGATCTCTCCAATGTTGAAATTGGTGAAACAACCATTTCTGAAGACGGTCAGAGTGCAACAGTAGCTGTTACTGCCGATGGCGACGAAGAAGAGCTTGAACTCATTCTTGAAGACGGTAATTGGAAGATCAGCAAAACTCCTTAACTGTATACAGTTAACTTCAAAGGAGCACCTTTCAGGTGCTCCTTTTTCCGTAATACGACCTGCCCAGTCTGCCTGCAGATACGCAGTTTTGCAAAAATATTACAAATGGCTATAATCGCCACATGCGGGTTTGTTACCATGTAATGGCTGTTTCGGTTCGGATGACGGCTGTCATCCTGCGCCGGACAGCGTCAATCGGAGGGATTTTCGGATGAAGAAGTTAGCTCTTGCTCTCGCAGCAGTTTTTGTTCTTGCCATTGCCTGTGGCGGCGGTGGAACACCGGACCAGGTTGTAAACAGATTGTTTGAAGGCGTTCAGAACGGTGACGGCGATGTGGTTGTCAGTTGCCTTACCTCTGAAGCCGTTGCTGGAATCAATGAATCTCTTGAGGAATTAAAGGCCGACCCTGAAGGAACAGCCGCAATGGCAGTAATGTTCGGTATTGAAATTACCGCCGACGAAGTCTCAAACCTCGATGCAGCCAGGGCCATCACCATTCTCCTGAGTTCAGAAATGATAACAGCAGAGATGCCGGACTTCAGCTCAATTGAGATCGGCGAGGCTGTTATCGATGGTGAAACAGCTACAGTTCCCGTAACTCTTGACGGTGACACTGAAGACATCGAACTCGTTCTTGAAGATGGAAACTGGAAAATTGGCGACGAAGGCATGAGCTTCATGTAAAGGTCTGCTTTTTCAGGCGCTCTTCGGAGCGCCTTTTTTTCACTCAATGAAACCGTTTAAAGGGGGTGTTTCAGTGAGACTGTTTGTTTGTACTGTTGCTTTTGTTCTCTTATCAGCATGCTCTCTTAAAACTCCGGAAACCCTGGATGATCCAGAACAGGTTGTCGCAGTATTTTTCGAAGCTTATGAAAATGCCGACGGTCACACTCTCGTTGACTGTATGTCTGCAGATGCCATGGCAGACATAAACCTGTACATGGAACAGCTGAGGGAAACGCCGGAGGAAAGTTCCGTCTACCTGAATTCAATCGGCATTAACCTCTCCGCTGAAGAGGTAACAAGCATAACTGCCGGAGATTTTATCACTGCACTGTTCAACAGTGAAGCCTATTCGGAGCAGCTGCCTGACTTTTCAGATACTGAGTTTGGCCATGCGCTTGTCTACGGAGACAAAGCAATTGTCCCAGTAACCACAAATGGCGACACACGGGATATGGAGCTGGTGTTTGAAGATCAAAGCTGGAAGATCGCAGCCAGTGGTATGGATATAATTTAGCCGGTTGAAAGGAAGCGTAGGATGAAAAAGACCGCCGTTTTTACTGCAGCAGTGTTTGAGCTTGTGCAGGCAGACGACAGCTGGATAATCAGTGGGTTTCCAGAGTAGACAGGTCAGCTTTTATCTATCAATTCTGTTGACCCTGAAGAGCTGTCGGCTGGTTTTGATGACTTTTTGTAATCTGTCTGATAAAATCCGTGTCCTTTAAAAATAATACCGGCACCTGATCCGATAAGCCTTCTGACTTTTCCTCCACAGTTGGGACACACGGTATCCGGTTCTGCAGACATGCTCTGGAACTTTTCGTACCTGTTCCCGCAGTCGTCGCAGACATAATCGTATGTAGGCATCTCCTCCTCTTTTCGTCTTCACAACAGTCGGAAATTATAACACACCGTGCAACCCCTGAAGTTCCTCAGTTTCTGTCTGCCTTCAGGTTCCCTTTTGAAACTGCGAGACCGGCAACAATCACAGGTATGAACTGAGTTGCGTGGAACACAATCGCAAGAGCCTTCGCCTGAGGTTCCGGTATTCCTGTAATAGCTGGGAACAGAACTCCTATTGCGTAGTGAATTGTTCCGGTACCGGCCGGAGTTGGTATAAGCATTCCGAAACCTGCAAGCACAAGAATCAGTGGCGGGTAATACCAGCTGCACTGCATCTCAAGAGCATAAAAAACCGGAACGACAGAAACAACCAGAGACAGCCACACACCAGCTGTAAGGGCAGATACCCGCACCAGTTCACCTGGGTTCTGCAGTATGTCCAGACCTGAGGCAAATTCAAGAAGAAGTTTCTCTGCTTTTTCTGCAAGCTTGTCGAAATGCAGTTTTCTAAAGGGATAGACAAGAACTGCTGTGGTGGATTCGTGCCACCTTCTAAGAGCAACAAGAACAAACAGAATGACAATGTATCCGCCGCCAGCCGCTATGAGCCCTGTGCGGATCGAATGAGAAAGAGAGTTCCACATTGCCGCCATCACAACAAGGGTAAGCCCTGTGAGGGCAAGACCGTCAAACAGTCTGGCAACAACAACTGTAGCAAAAGAAGAGGCGAATGGTATCCCGGCTTTTCTGGAAAGAATTGCTGATCTGGCAAACTCACCCAGCCGGCCCGGCAGAACACTGTTCAGCATGAAACCAGTTAAAAGAGGCGGCGTTGCCATGGATTTGCTCACTTTCTTCACCGGTGCAAGAAGGGTAACCCATCTGTACACCCGGAACAGGTAACTGGCAGCAAGAGCTGGCAGAACCAGCAGAACAAAACCCCACCGGGCACCTGTGAAAGCAGCACTCAGATCCGACCAGTTTGTGTTCCTGAAAGTCAGCCAGATAGTCAGTGCCGCAACAGCAGTGCCAATAGCCAGCTTGACAGTTCTGCTACTCTTTTCCGACAAGTACTTCCTCCAGACCGAAACAGATCGCGTGAAATGCAACCAGCATCTGTTCCTGGGTGAAGCTTGTTTCTGTGGAACCGGATTCCCAGTGAAAGTCAGCCCATTCCAGCTTTTTTCCTAATTTTGAAGTAAATGCAACAACTGACAGACCACGTTGTTTCGCTGTTTCGGCAGCACTGACAACATTACTGCTGGTTCCGCTTGTGGATATGGCAACAAGAATATCACCTTTCCGCCCAATGGCTTCCACCTGACGGGAGAAAACGCGCTCGTACCCGTAGTCATTTGCAAGTGCTGTAATAACAGCCATGTCTGTGGTAAGGGCCACTGCAGCCATGGCCGTTCTCTCAGTTCTGAATCTGCCCACCAGTTCTCCTGCAAAGTGTGAAGCATCAGATGCACTTCCACCATTACCGCACAACAAGATCTTACCACCGCTGCTGAGACATCGGCTGAACACTTCGGTTATCTCAACAACAGAATTTACATTGATGTTGTCAATGGAAGTCACCGCTTCCCTGATGTAGTTTTTTACAGCATTTTCTGCAGACATTGATCCAATACCTCTTCCAATGGTGGTAACTCTGTGTTTCTTTCGGTCCCCAGGGCCGACCAGACAGGCCTGGGGGCAGGAAGAGCAAGCTGTTGCCAGCTGGTTTCTTTCACCACACCTGTTTTAATTCTGTCTCTTACAGTACAAGCCAGCTCATACGGCGTTACTGCCCCACGGCTCACGCAGTGAAACAAACCTGAGCTGCTTTCATCACTGGCCATACCTACAAGGATTTCAGCGAGAGAACCAGCGGAGGTGATGCAGGATGTCTGGTCTGTCACCGCCATAACCAGTCCTTTATTCACAAGACTGCTGATGATCCAGGGAAGCAGTCCGCGCTGGCCGAACAACCACGATGTTCTTACAATGGTATTTCCAAAAACCTCGAGAGCTGCCTTCTCTCCGCGGAGTTTGCTGGCAGCGTAGACATTGGCAGGTTCAGCGGGATCTGATTCCAGAATGTACCTGTTTTCCACCGAACAGCTGAACACCTGATCGGTTGACACTGAGATCAATCTGACTCCGGTAGTTACCAGGTTCTGTACCCCTGTGTGGTGTACCCTTTCCGCTTCATCAGGATTCTCTTCGCAGTAATCCACGTCTGTGAGTCCGGAAGTATTAAGAATCACATCCGGACGCAGTGCCGCAACTGCATCTGCAACACATTTTCTGTCTGTTACATCAAAATCGGGAAGGTCATAACCTGAACCACTGTCTCCGAGAAGCTTCATTAACTCTGAGCCCAGCAGTCCTGAGGAGCCGACAACCATCGCTTTCATCTTGACTTCCTGTGCGTGATAAGGGGAAGCTCCGGCAGCTTCATATCGTTAAGAATCAATTCAGGAAGCTCTCCGGTAAGCACAGACCACGGCACTGTGGAAAACCCCTGAATTCTGTCTTTCAAACTGTTGTCCAGAATCAGATCTTTCGGTGAATGAGCGTCGCTGCACAGGCAGTGGCAGAAACCGTCGGTCAGCAAGCCCCTTGCAGCAGCAGCATACTTTTTGAACCGGAGAGATCTGGCACTGACCACCGATCCGCAACCCATACGCGACAATTTTATAAGCCTGTTCCTGTTCTGTCTGCACCATCTGTACCGTTCAGGATGTGCAATCAGAGGATAGTAGCCTTTTCTGAGAATCCTCTTAAGCTGAATAAGGGTTTCAATCCAGCTCACCGTCGTATCAAACTCAACAAGAACCCAGCCTGTCCCTGGATAACGGACTTCCTCCATGTGTTTAAGAGAAGAACCTCTCAGCATCAGTTCCCCTGCGGAGAGAAAGCTGATTTGTTCTTTGAACTTTTCCTCCATCTGCTTCTGAAACTGTATGGAGATTCGCCGTTTCCCCGCCACCACCATGTCTCCCATAGAAGAAGTGTAGTGTGGCGTGAACACAACTGTAGAGCCTGATTCAAGCCTGTCTCTCATGCTGCTGATCATTTCAACAGCCTCGGAAACTGTTCTTGCTCCGTCATCAACTCCTGGAACTATATGTGAGTGAAGATCTACAACTGACAGATGACTACTTCCTTTCCGTAAGCTATATTGTGGCAGGGGGAATATCTCAGTATGGGGGTGTTGTGTCAAAACTTCTGTTGATTATTCTGATATGCTCATTGTCTCTGGCCGGCAGCGGAGAAGAAAAAGCTGTTGAAAGACTGTCTCTCACCACAGACATGCTTGTTACAATCGGAGAGGAAATGGCAGGGCAGCCGATAAGCGGTATGCTGGTTGTAGGCGACACGGTTACGGTAGATCTTCAGGTTAGTGCCGCAAACAGCTATCAGTTCATAATATGGACGGATTCCGCGTTCAACTATGTGGATTTCTGGCTTACCAATCCCCAGGGCGAAACACCCAGAGGAGACATCAGCGATCACACCGCGCTTGCAATAATGCCAGACTCTGTTGAAACAGGTATATGGCATCTGCAGATGGAACTGCTTGAAGGTGCCTACTCGGATACCGCCTACTACGCCACTGCAACTTTTGTAAGATCAAGGCTTTCGCGGTAGAAAAGCCTTTACCGCAGAAACACCTTGTTTTTCAAATCTTTCAAGCCTGCAAAATCCTGCAGCCCGCATTCCAGTCTCTGTAATTGACATGGCAGCGGGCCTGCCGGTAATTATCATACAGCCACCTGGTTCAAGAAGGTAGGCACCGGCAAAAATAAACCTGTATACAAGAAGTGAATCTCCCTCTCTGGCTTCACGCCGCGTGGAATCAGGAGAGGGTCTTCCTTTGCCTGCCGTGTTGTAGGGCGGATTTGCCAGAACAAGGTCTGCACAGCCTCCGGTAAAAACCGACGACACCATTTCCACCGAACAGTTCACCGGCTGACCGAATGCTTTGTCAAACTTCTTCAGAGCCTCGAATGAAACATCAATCCCAACAGAAAAAACACAGGAACCACCGTACAAATCGGCATTTTTCAGAACTTCGCCGGTACCGGTTCCAAGATCAAAACAGACCCTGCACGGTACATCACCGGCAAGCTCTGCCAGGAGAAGAGTATCTGTTGTTATCTCCCGACCGGGAACGCTGGTCAGCGGTAGTACGCTTTCGCAACTGCCCATGTAACCCAGTTCGTCTCTTCATGCCGGACATCATGCCACTCGAGGATAGACCAGAACCCTTCGCTGTCTTCTGTCAAAACAAGCTCTGCTATCCCGACAGCCGGGGTTCCAGTTCCACAGTGAAATGATTGGGGTACGGTTATACTGTACTCTCTGTAGATTATGGTACTGTCTGCAGGGGCGGCGGGATCCGGATGACTAATGTCCATACTAAACTCTGAAGTTATAGAACTGTCTCCGGGCACCACGGCGAACAGTGCAGTAACAGTGAGAGCTTCATCACCTTTTGTCCAGTCGTTGAAATTGTAGGTGGGATAATCGTTGATATCGTTTGTATCTGCAAAGAACTCGAACGAATCAGAAAGACAGTCAAGGTACAGCAGAGATTTTCCGTTAAGTGCAGACTGCATGTTCTCCACAACGATATCCGGGCTGGTGGGATCCTGCCAGACTACCCCTGAATTGGAAGGATCCTGGGGTACTCTGGGTTCAAACAGACTGCATGAAGATAAAACAAGGATGCCAATTGCCAGTATCACAACATGTTTCCGCATTGTTTCCTCACATCCTTACACTGAAACCTACAGTGGCTTTCCAGTAGCTGTCTCTGGAAGCACTGCTGTAGAATGTTCTGGTGATATTCGCATTCAGAGTTCCTCCCATAACCGCAATAGCACTTCTTATTCCCACATGGTGTATATGATCAACGGTTTTGATGGAAAGACTCATCCTGTTTCTTGTTGAATACTCGTAGGAATAACTTGGAGTCAATCCCACATCAGACGAAACATGAAATCCCGCATCAACTGTAACTCTGTTGTTTATTGACTCTTCCGTCCGAAGAAACAGC
>JAGGYZ010000155.1 GCA_021162285.1 Candidatus Fermentibacteraceae bacterium | reverse complement strand
GATCCGGTTTCCCCGGAGTGAACATTTCCCCTGCAGAACCCCCGGCGTACCCGGTTCTCTCAGCAGGTATACTGAAAAGCTTCTGTGCAGAAGACTGAGCCCACTTACTGATGGCAAGTACAAATGCACCTGAATCAACCAGGTCCTTTAACTGCTTTGCGTAGAACAGTGTATCCTGTGTGTGAGATTCCGGTGAAGTCCAGGGCGTGTCATCAAAAAAAGTAACTACCTTCCGCCGTGCGTTTCCCAGAGGCTGAACACCGGACAGATGCAACACATCCGGCACCCCCAGCTGTTTCTGTATTCTTGATGCTCTGGTTGATTCCATCAATCCTCCGGCTAAAAGAGCCCGCCTCAGGAGGGGTATTTTCATCCATACCGGAGGCTTCACGACTGTGGCACCGGGAACGTTACTGACAAGCCCCGGATGGGTTTCTGCAACATCAAGGGACTCATGGTTCTTATTCACCAGAAACAGCCCTTTCGAAAGGCCCTTAACCCATCTGCCAACTCCCCCTCTGCTGTGTGTGCAGACCGTTACATCAAGAATGGTTTTCATCGGGAGGTCCATACCCATACGCTGTCACTGTCAGATATGCTGTGTTCAGGGAAAATGCCTGAGTAAAGTGAATCGTAATGTGAACGGATAGAGTCTGTAAACATCCACCGGTTGTAAACAACTGTTCCAGCACCTGTTGAAATCAGATCCGTTTCATCCGGTCTTTCAAAGCTTTCCCACCGGAGGCTCGGGGGGATTCTCTGCATCTGAGCTTCTCCTCCTCTGGCAAGGTACTTTACCAGCCTGGGAGCTCCATCGACGGTTTCAAACAGAGAATACCTCCTGAATCTGTCTGATGAAGGTATTTCCAGCGTAAATCCATTCGGAGTATAAGTGCTGTAAAACTGAGGTACGGAAGCCTCAATAGTTTCCAGTTTCAGAGGGGTAATCTCCACAAGTATCAAGCCTGCAAGCAGCCATCCCACCACCGGCTTTCTGTTTTCAACAAGCACTCCAGCTGCAATTGCCGCCATTATTCCAGTAAGGATAGCCAGCCTGGACGGAGCTCTGGCTGCCGACAGCAACGGCAATTTTACAAGGGCAATGTACGGCAGTGGAACCGGGGTTGGAATTCCGTTGAATTTAAGCAGAGGGCCCCATGCGAGAACAATCACACCCAGAACTGCCACAAGAGCTTTCCAGGACTTCTTTCTCCAGCAGTACAGAAGAGCGAGAAGGGCAACTACAGAACCAGGCGATACCACACCTTCGAACGGATTTGGCATGTAGTCAGGCGCGAGAGGCTGTCCGAGAAAAGAGGGAAGAACAAATGACTGTGGTTCAGCTGCCCAGTAAACAGCTTCTTTCCAGTCTTTTTCCGGATTCTGGTCAAATGCGCCTGGAGAAGTAAGAAGCCACACTGATCCGATTATGCAGCCTGCTCCCGCTGCAATACCGGCAACTGCGGAACGCTTCCAGTATTTTTTTCCCGACAGAAAAGATGTCAGCAGCCAGCCAGAGGCAACTACAAGCCCGAAATACAGGCTTTCCATAACTGCCAGTACCGAGAAAACAGTAATGAAAACCAGGTTCTTCCTGTCTCCAGTGGTTATCCACTTTCTTGTGAAGAAAAACACCATCAAAACAAAGCCAATGGAAGCTATTGTGTAATGCTGATACATTCTGACAGCATGAACGGGCATCCAGACCATGATAAAACCGGCCAGCATGGCTCCGTTTTTCCCGGCTTTCCACGACCTGGCCAGGAAATACCCTGCAATACCGGTAAACAGCGAAGCCACAAACAGCACCATGCTGTAGCTGGCACCGGAAATGTATGCAAAAAACTGATCAGGCCAGCCTATATTGTGCCATGCCAGGGTTTCTTCTCCATAAACCCTGGGGTCTTCTCCGTTGTTAACAGCTTTTTTTACCCACCAGAACTGCCACAGAGAATCGTAAACATCGCTGTCATGTTCTATCACTGAATGAGGTGTTTCCTGGTACATTCCCACAACACCGTTCTGCGTTAACAGAAATACTATCCATGGCAGCACAAGAGCAGACACAACAACAATCAGAAGAGCTTTCGTATTCACTGACTGCCTCCTGACAGCAGTTCAAGCCACTGTGCAAGACACTTCTGTGTGTCGCTTACTTCAGCAAAGTAGTTTTCTGCAGTCCTTGATATTGACTTGCGAAGCTCCTCGTTCTCCACCAGATACCTGAGAGCGGCGTATGCACCGGCTGCGCCTGATTCCGACGGAATTCTGAGTACTGCATTGGCAGGCAGATCCCTGAATGTACCTTCAGCTGTTACAACAGCGGGAATACCGCTTCTCAGAATATCCATCATGGATCCGCTTGTTTCACCACAGGTGTGATGTCTCAGGTCAAGAGCTATATCAAACTTTTCAATCTGCCTGCGAAATTCTGTATCAGGCAGCCGGCCTGTTACTTCAACCCATGAAAAAGCTGTTTCCGGCCAGCCGCCACCCACAACAAGAAGACGGCAGTCAACGGTTCTTCTGAGCATCTCAACGGCCCTGAGGATTTCTTCCCAGCTTCTTCCGTAGTGAAAGCTGCCTGCAACCCCGATAACCAGTGTAGTGTTCTGCTTATCCGGTTTTCTTACCCTTTCCAGAAAGTCGGGCAGAAAACCCATTCTTACAACCTGCTTTCCAGGTGCAAGCCTTTCCATTTCCCACTTTGCCGTATCACTGAGCACTGCTATCACGCTGCAGGCAGAAATCAGTCTGCCAACCAGCGGGTTTGTTCTAAGCCTTTTATCGTACTCTGAAAGACTTTCTGCCTTCTTCCCCATCACTTTCAGAAATTCATCCGCTTTTTCACCGTAATCGTGTAATACATGCTCTCTGTAGCTTTTCCAGTTTCCTGTACGGTGAGCTCGGTTTCTGAGTACATGGTGCATGTTTGTTTCGTGGAAAAGGCCGATTCCGCCGTTTGCAAGCAGAGCCTGATTTACTTCCTCGCAGTGGGGTGAATTTCCTACCTGATACACCACCGCACCGCTTAGATCTTCCTCACTCAGACTGGATATGGGAATGCAGTTGCAGCCTTCAACTGGAAGAGCTGAAGAAGGGTAAGCCACTGTCCAGTTTACATGGGATTCTGTCAGTGCGAGTATTCGCCGTGCGTAGTCTGCAAGCCCTGTGGGCTGCGGCGGGAGCGGAGTAACAAGCGTAGCTTTTATCATCTGACTGTTCCCCGCCAGCTCCTGAACCTGAAAGCCACCAGCTGCATGAACATCTCCAGGATAGGCCCCAATTTTACAAATGCAATAAAACCGCTTCTGACACTTTCGAAAGACACAGTTCCAGCTCTTCTCTGGTAGTGGCTTACAGGAAGCTGAATTACCCTGAACCCCATGTCCCGGGCAAGCGTGAGTATCTCAAAATCTATCACTCCGCAGGTAGACTGAGGTTTAAGTATCTTGAATATTGATGATCTGTATAGTTTGAACGATGAATCCACATCCTTGAAACCCCTGAGGAACATCATCATGGTCAGTGTGTTCCAGAGAAGTGAATAGCCCAGACGGGTGGCAGGGTCTTTCCGTCTGCGTCTGTAACCGGAAACAATATCTGCTTCTGCTCTTCTTGCCCATACAAGCTCAAGTTCGTCGAGATCGAACTGTCCATCGCAGTCGGTGTAGAATATCCAGTTCTTTGAAGAGTTTTCTATTCCTGTTCTTACAGCTCTGCCAAAACCCAGATTGCCGTTGTGCGACACAAGCCTGATCCGGGAATCTTTTCGGGACATAGATTTTGTAATTTCTGCTGTGCTGTCGGTGGAACCGTCGTCTACAACCAGTATTTCCCAGTTCCCGCCTGCAATCCGGTTCAGCACACTCTCTGCTTTTGAAACCATGTATTCAACATTTTCTTCTTCGTTGAATGCCGGTAGAAACAGACTTATTCCATCCTCTGAAATGCCACACCCCCCTGGCATGAAAACACGACTTATAGAGGGGAATATTAGCCTGAAATCTAATTTCTACAACTGATACACCGTGTCACGATGCGAATGTGGTTTGAAAAGACACAGATTGTGATTCCGGACCGACCTCTATCATGTCGAGTTCCAGGAGTTTTCTCATCTCCTGCAGTATGCTGTTTTCCCGCAGCCTTACCACATCTGCAACTTCCACTGCTTTTATGAACATGCATCCCTTCATTCTTGCACGGCTGCTGCTTTCAATTCTGAACAGTACCGATTCTGCTATTCCCGGCCCTTTCAGAAAAAACATTCCCGATGCCAGTACTACAACAGCAGCCTTTGAATCTGTATTCAGCACTATGGCCGTTGTTTTTCTTCCTGAAGCTTCTTCCACCACTGCCCACACTGCGCAGGCGCTGTGATCTCCTCTTTCTGTTTGAACAGTCCATCTGTTGTTCATATCTTCACCTCCAGCCTTACTATACGCAAATTGATACTGGATGTAAACACCTGTTTACCTATTGGCTAAATAGCTGGAGAACATGTTGTTAGACAATCCCATAAGAGTGTATTTTCAAATATTGTTTCAGTTGTCAAGCTGCTTTTTAAGCAGGTATATAAGTTCCAGTGATTTCAATGGTGTTAAACTATCGGGATCCATCTTTCTAATTTCCTCCAGAACAGGGTGTTCAGGGTTAGCCAGAGGCAGGGTCATCTGCCCTGTCTCATCTGAACTGCCAGAGGGAAGAAGGTGCTTGCCTGCTTCCAGGTCGCGCAGAACCTTTTTTGCCCTGTTCAGAACCGAAGAAGGAACTCCGGCCATTGCCGCCACATGGATACCGTACGAACGATCAGCTGCACCCTCCTCTACTTTGTAAAGAAATGCAATTTTGTTTCCAGTTTCCTTTACAACCGTGTTTGCATTTGCACACAACGGCAGCCTTGCAGCAAGAGAGGTAAGCTCGTGATAGTGTGTTGCAAACAGAACCATCGGTCTGTGGTCCCGGTTGTCGTGGAGATATTCCAGCATCGCCCATGCAATGGATAAACCGTCATAGGTACTGGTACCCCTCCCCACTTCATCGAGGATTGCAAGGCTGTTCTCCGTGCTCCCGTTAAGAAGCGAAGCTGCTTCAGCCATTTCCACTAGAAAAGTTGACTGCCCTCTGGACAACCTGTCACCTGAGCCTATGCGCGTGTATATCCTGTCCACCGGACTGAATTTCATTGACTCCGCCGGAACAAATGAGCCGCACTGCGCGAGGATAACAAGAAGAGCGGCCTGTCTGAGATAGGTTGACTTTCCAGCCATGTTGGGGCCGGTTACAAGAAGAATCCTTTTGTTCCGATTCAGCTCTATATCGTTTGGAACACACTCCCCGCGGGGAAGAATATCTTCAAGAACAGGATGCCGTCCTTCTGATATTTCCAGCACAGGTTCATCTGACAGCTCGGGACGAACCCACCCCTTCTCAACTGCTGTAAATGCAAGAGAACACAGTATATCAAGTTCAGAAAGAACTCTGCCGGCTTCTTTGATTCTGCCCACGGCAGAAGCCACAGCTGCGAGCAGCTCACCGAATATTTTTCCTTCCAGAACTGATATTTCTTCATCAGCATGAAGAATTTTCTCTTCCATTTCCTTGAGTTCCGGTGTAATAAACCGTTCTGCTCCAACCAGGGTCTGCTTTCTTATGTAGTCATCTGGAACCAGGTGTTTGAAAGAATTCGAAACGGAAAGGTAGTAACCGAATACCCTGTTGTATCCGATGGAAAGCTTGGTGATTCCTGTGCGGGCTCTCTCCTGCTCAAGCATTTCATTCATCCACTGTTTTCCACCGGTCTTTACATACCTGAGGCTGTCCAGCTCTGATGAATAACCCTGCCTGATGTAACCCCCATCAGACACCCTTGCCGGAGGATCATCCGACAGGGTTGCATCTATTCTGTGTGCAATATCAGAAAGAGAGTCCATTTGCGCCAAATCCTGAAGCAGCACAGACACACAGCCGGACAGCAGCTCTTTGACTGGCTCTATAAGAATCGCCGTCTGTTGTATTGACCTCAGATCTCTGGGTCCTGACCTCAGTGTACCAAGCTTGCCCCCATGACGCTGCAGATCAGAAACCCCCTGCAGTATTCTTTGCAGATCACGATAGATACCTGTGGCTATGAGATCCTCCAGGGCCGCATGCCGGTTCCCTGTTACGGTCGTGTTCATAGGTGGAAAACTCAGCCACTGTCTCCACATTCTTCCACCGCCGGCAGTGACTGTTCTGTCTGTTCGGTCGGCAAGAACCGTGTTTTCTTCACCTGGAGAGCAATCTGTTATTCCAAGGGACCTTGAACTTGACCTGTCTACAAGCATGTAGTCGTTCTGCCTGTAAACCCCCCGGAACTCCAGATGGGATACACTGGACCTCTTGGTGTGTCCGATATAGGAAAGCAGTGCCCCCATTGCAGAGAGCAGAACGGGGCTGTCTGAAATACCAAAACCTTCTGAAGAGGCTCTGCCGAAAGTATGCGTCACCTCCCGCTCTCCGGTACCGGGATCAAATTTCCAGCTATCCAGAAAAGTTACCTCGCATCCGTCCGGGATAGTTATGTCTGTGTCAGAAGAAACTATCACTTCCCTGGGAAACCCTCTTGCCAGCTCCGCCGCAACCTGATCAGACGGCAGTTCGATTGCCCGGATGTCTCCCGTCGACACATCGCAGAACACCACTGCTGCCCTGCTGCCAATAACAGATACAGAAGCCAGAAGTGCCGTAAACCTCTCATCAAGAGCTGAACCGCTTACCAGCGTTCCCGGTGTGACAATTTCTACAACATCCCTCTTTACAAGACCCTTTGCCATTTTGGGGTCTTCTGTCTGCTCACACACGGCCACACGGCATCCTGCTCTGATCAATCTGGTGAGGTATCCGTCGAGAGCGTGATACGGAAAGCCTGCAAGCGGGATACCTTCCCCTGTTTCTCTGTTTTTCTGCCTTGATGTAAGTGTTATTCCCAGTATGGATGCAACTTCTTTAGCATCATCAAGAAAGGTTTCATAAAAGTCTCCCATCCTGAACAGAAGCACAGAGTCGGGATACTGTTTCTTCATGGCAAGGTACTGTTTCATCATGGGCGTCTTCACCGGATCAGACACATGGCCTCCTCGAAAACTTCCCGGGGAACAATCAGCCTCCTGCACTGCTGATCCCCTGCCGGACAGTTTTTACCGCCGTGCCGGTGGCAGGGTCTGCACGGAACTGAATCAACCATGAATGAACCCTTGAAATTCTGCTGCCAGAAACCCAGAGCCGGTGAAGTCGATGTAAAAACAACCAGTACAGGTACGCCCAGAGCAGATGCAATGTGAGCAGGCCCGGAATCAGGAGAAACAAGCAGATCAAACCCTTCTATTCTGCTGATCAACCGGGCAATTCCACCCTCCCCGGCAACATTTTTTACATTTCTGTACCCGCAGTCTTCGACAATGTGCTCTGCAAGAGAAGAATCTTCAGAGTCTCCTATCAGAAAAACATCAGCCCCCTGTGTGTCGCAGAAGAGTCTCGCCAGTTCAGCAGTAACACCGGCCGGAATGGCCTTCATCGGCCATCTTCCGCCTGCAACAATTCCCACTGTCAGTCTGTTTTCCAGAGGTGTCTGATACCTTCTGAGAACCGGAGAAGGACTCCCCTGATCAGACCAGGTCTTCAAATACTCCCCAGCACGCCACGGAACACAAACATCGGCACCGCGAAGAACCTTCCGCCTTAAACTTCGGTCAAATTTGAATCTCTTTACATTTTTTCCCGCAAAGGCAAGTCTCGTTGTAAAATTGTTCTGCAGATCAACAACTGTAGAGAAGCCGGCAGAAATTCCACGAAGCTCTCTCCAGCCTCCGGTGACGGGAATAACCTCAATGTTCCCTGGAATTCGTTCAACTATCGGTTTGTACACTTCTCTGCAGGCAAATCCCACTGAACCGCTTCTGGCCATTTCCACAGCAGTTCCCGACGCAAGCACAACATCTCCCAGGGAATGAAGTCTGACCAGAAGATTTCTGACCATTTTAGAATTGCATCTTCCAGAGTTTGTAGTACTTTCCACCAAGGGCAAGAAGAGTTTCGTGGGTACCCTCTTCTATAATTCTGCCGTTGTCTATGTAAAGCACTCTCGTTGCCTTTTTGATCGTACTTAGTCTGTGGGCAATAACAAGAGATGTTCTGCCCTCTACCAGAGCATCTATAGCCTGCTGCACCAGCTTTTCACTTCTGGTATCAAGGGCACTTGTAGCTTCATCGAAAATGAGAATAGGCGGATTCTTAAGAACTGCTCTGGCAATGGCCAGCCTCTGACGCTGACCACCGGACAGGGTAACTCCTCTTTCACCGATTACTGTTGAAAACCCCCGGGGCATAGCTTCAATGAACTCAAGAGCATTGGCGACCTCCGCCGCCTTTTCAACCTGCTCCATGGAAATCCCGGCAGAACCGTAGGCAATGTTGTTAAACACAGTATCATTGAACAGCACAGTTTCCTGGGTAACAACACCAAGCTGGCCTCTAAGCTCTGATATGGACAGTTTCCGAAGGTCGATACCGTCGAAAAATATACGCCCGCGGTCGGGGTCGTAAAACCTTGGGATCATATCTGCGAGAGTACTCTTTCCACCTCCGCTTGGCCCGACCAGGGCGACTATCTCGCCTGCTCTTATCTCCAGGTTGATGTCTTTAAGCACAGGGTTGTCTGGATTGTACCCAAAAGACACATTCTCAAACCTTATAGACCTTGAAAGCTTCTCAGGAACAATCGCCGATCCATACTCTACTATTGCAGGCGGTGTGTCAATTATTCCGAACACCCTCTCTCCTGCAGCAAGCCCCGCCTGTATTGCCGCGTATGTTTTGCTGATACCCTTGGCTGGATCCATCATGCTCAAGGCTGCCGCAAGAAAAACCATAAATCTTCCAGGTGACATGCCGGAACCATCGATAACCGCATTCCCTCCGTACCAGAGTATTACACCTGCTGCAACGGCCCCGAGAAATTCCGTAAGGGGACCTGAAAGTGCCTTCATTCTGCGAAGAGATACCTCATACTTCCGGTGAGCGTTAACACTTTTAAGAAATCTCTGTTCTTCAAAACTTTCCATTGCGAACGCTTTAACAACGCGTACTCCTGTAATAGTTTCACCGAGAAAACTTGCAAAATCAGCCATTTTCTCCTGAGATCTGTGACTCTTTCTCCGGAGGCTTTTGCCGAGAAGCAGAATAAGCGCCATACTGGGAGGGAGAACGGCAACGGTAACAAGTGTGAGTTTCCAGGAAACCCAGAGGGTAATAAAAAAGTATACTGCAAGTAAAAATATCTGTCTGACAAGGGTGATAAGAGACTGGGTTACAGTTCTCTTTATTCTAACAACATCAGCTGTAATACGGGTTGTCAGCTCGCCGGAACGGCTTCTGGCAAAAAAACCGAGATCAAGTCTTAGAAGGTGCGAATACACCTTCATTCTCAGATCTCTCAGCATACCTTCTTCCACAGATGCAATAAAAAAGGTCTGAAGAAAAAATGCAAGGTTCTTAACGAGAATCAGAGAAACAATCGTAACTATTACCGCAAGCAGTGCCTGAGATGGAGCTGATCTGTGTATTCCATCAAGGAAAGCTCCGGGAACGGTCTTGATACTCTCAACTGCAGAAGAGGCATTTCCACCCTTAACAGAATTCCAGAACTCCTGCAGCTCCGGCAAAACAGTCTGCGACATAGCCTGATCCAGAGAAAGTGTTGACACATTGTCTTCTCTCGCTCCGAACACATCATCAAAGATCGGCAGAAGCATTGCCAGCGTGGCTCCACTGGATGCAGCAAACACCAGAGCAAACAACAGAGCCAGAGCAACCCTTCCTCTGTAGGGTTTTGCCATGGCCAGCGTTCTAAGGAAAACATTGTTCTTCATAGTGCCTATTCTGTTTAATGAAAGTGCCAGTGGCAACCTTGGAACAAATTATGTTCCTTCGGGTAGATATGATTAGATTACAGGAAACACGGAGGAAGCATGTTAAGGACAGGCGTGTTGAAGAACGGTAATGAAAAGGATCCGCGCTCTGATTCGCAATTGATGATTGATCTTTGCGAAGGGGATAATGATGCTTTCAGCCACATAGTTAAGAGGTTCCAGCGCCCACTGTATTCTCATCTGATCCGTATGCTCGGTAACGAGGAAGATGCTGAGGAACAACTGCAGATGACATTCTGCAGAGTCTACAGATACAGACACAACTACGACCCACAGCGCCCTCTCATAACATGGGTTTACACCATTGCCAGTAATCTGGCCAAAAAAGAATGGAGACGCCGTTCCCGGTGGTCCATGGTCTCCCTTGAAAAGGTTGTTCTAAAGGGTCCCCGCAAGATGACACCGCACTACAGAGAAGGTAGAAGAGAGCTGGGCTCCAGTATAGAAGAAGCAATCAATGATCTTCCGGAGCACTACCGCGAGCCTTTTCTTCTAAGAGAAAAGCAGGGGTTCTCCTACGAGGAGATTTCAGAGATCCTTGGAATTAAGATCGGTACCGTAAAATCTCGCATCAACAGAGCCCGGACAGGTCTTCGAGAATCTCTGGAGGATGTATGGGAGATGTGGAAATGAACTGTAACGAAGCCCTGGTTCTGATAGACGCGGTTATCGATGGGGAAGCAACCCCTGAAGAGGAACAGCTTCTGCAGTTTCATGTGAACGGATGTGATTCCTGCAGAAGGGCTCTTTACCTGAGCAGGTCAATAAGCACCCATGTTAAAAGCCTTGAGGAACCTGTTCCCGCCCCCCGGCTTCTGGAGACCGTTCAGATGCGTCTTTCTTCAGGAAGTTACGATCAGTCTCCCCTTTCCGACAGAAAAAAGACCAGGCTGCCTTTCTGGCGCATTGCAGCGGTTATTCCATTTGCGGCGGCGCTGGTTCTTTTCATACACAGCATCGATCACAGAAACTCAACAGACTTTTCCGGCAGATCTATTGAAGCCTCTGTAGTTAAGAACACAACAATTCACTACGCCCCTGCCCCTGTTGTGGCTTACTCCAGGCCTTCTTCCGTTTCAACATTCTAGAAACCATGTTTACTCTGCTTTCAGCTGTTCTTTTCTCATCGGGTCTGTTTCCCTCATTTATGAATTCACCGGCGGTTTCCGTTGGAAGAGCAGGATCTAATAACGCATATGTAGAAGTCTGCAGTGGTGTTGCAGTGTCTTCCTCCCATGTTGTAACCCTTTTCGCGTTTACCAGAGATTCTGATGTGTTTTTAATTGAGAAAGGCAACAGACTGTATCCCGATTCCGTTGTAAATTTCAGAGACATGGGGCTTTCCATGCTGTTTTTTGAAGAAGACGTGTTTACATCGTACGAACAGCCCAGATGTACTCATCCGGCAAATGGTGCAGCTCTTATGATCATCGCAGACCATCCAACAGGTCTCTCTGTTGTAAGAACTTTTCCAATGGAACAGCTGTCAGACGGTGCTCTCCTGCTTGCATCTCCCCCGACATCAGAACTTATGGGTGCCCCTGTATTTGACGCATATGACAGGCTCTCGGGAATTATTACCGGCTCATTTGACCCTGGAGACGGCAGAGGCGAACTCATGGCTATGATCCCATGCGATCTGTGGTATTTCTGGGTAGAAACAGTACTTTCCGATGCCGGGATGAACACACCGCTGTTCGGGATAACTGCAATGCCGGCAACTTCCGGCCTCTCTGCAGTCCAGGGCATTCTTGTGCTTGATGTCGAAGATGGCTCTCCGGCGGAAGACTGCGGGCTTATGAAAGGCGATATTATTACCATGATAAACGGCACCGAAGTGTATCATCCGGAAGCACTGCGGGTGATGGTACAGAACTCAACCGAAGAACTTACCGTGACACTACAGAGAGATATGGAAACCACCGAGATTGTTATTCCATCACTGCAGCAACAGGGTTACTGACCTGCCTTCTGCCACAAGAGCCTGCTCACAATCATCAGAAACTGTCACCATCGGTGTTTTACCGAAGGCTCCGGTTCTCCATGCGATCTCTCCGTTTCCCAGACACACCTGAATACCCACACCCGGGCACACAGCAAAAACACATGACATATCGCTGTCTGAAGATGCTGATACCGGTGTTTCGGAGAATGTAAACATCACCTGAATCTTCAGATCCAATGGGGAACATACAGCAACTTCGTTCCATTCATCTGTTGAGAAAAGCAGATTGTCAGGACCTCCCCCGGCCATGAAAACCAGGGAACCGCTGAATTGCTCTTCAGCAATTACAGAGAATGCCGGTACAGAAAGGGAAACCAGTCTTCCATCCGGGTAACCTGTAACAAGAACCCCGGAAAATCCCTGTATATATGCAACCCCTGAATCGGGAGAACAGGTTGCTGCAGGAGAAAGGTCAGAGCCGTTGTACAGCACCAGTGAACCGTCATCGAGAAGAACCACGGGGCTGTCTCCGCACAGGGTTACAGCTTCAGCCTCGCATGGCAGTGTACACGAAGCTGAAACCTCAAAACCGTCTGCGCTGAACAGCACATCGTCATGCACAACAAAAACCCTGGAATCTGATGCTGCAAGACCTGTGATTACCCCGCCTGCCGGTAGTTTACCATGAATTCTTCCATGACGAAGCTCCATGTAGTACAGCGTATCGCCAGAAGCGACAAGACCGTAGTTTCCGGAAAGAACCGGAGCCAGATTCAGAACAGATGGAAAAGATGACTCTCCTTCGACATAAG
>JAGGYZ010000197.1 GCA_021162285.1 Candidatus Fermentibacteraceae bacterium | reverse complement strand
TTCAAGCGGTATGGCCATTTTCACACGGAAATATTGGATGATACCGGGTCGAATATGCTGCTCTGGGAGGTTTGCCGAAACGCAAGAAAATCCAAATTCCTATTACTACCATTCCCGGCCTTCTTTGCCGCAATAGACAGAGCGCTGCCCACACGGGGACATGTTAAGTCCTTCAACTTCAGGGGAAGCCCCTCAAGCCGGTGTCTTTCCTCCAGAGTAACTCCATGGGTTCTTAAAAAAAGAGTACCGCCACTCTCTTCCCACGGTTCAGAGGACAAACCAACGCCTCTGTCTCCAAGAGCTTCAATTACCTGAGGATTGTGAACAAGCGGACCGTAAACGCGAAAAGGGCCTTCACCCTTTTTTATCTCTGTAACAACACTGTCTACAGCCCGTCGAACTCCCCAGCAGAAGCCTGCGGTTTTTGCCAATATCACACTCATAGGGCAAAGATACAAAAAAGTGTGTTGTTTCCGTTAACGAATATTGCTGATTTCAAAAGAACAGATCCGCGTTATACTTTACTGGCCGACCCGGATAACTGCCAGGCAGAGAAGCCAGCCCCCGAAGGAACCGGCCTCTCAGTATCGCTGTACTTAAACCAGGAGCTTGACCGATAATGAAGCATCGGCATAAAGGTTCCACAATCGGCTATAATCCGTACTGTCGCCGGAACGCGTGCTGGTATTGGCTTCTTTGCTTTCCTCGTAGATTATTGTCAAATAGCGGTGCTATTCTCCTCAAATCTCCAAGAATTCTAACTCGACCGTGAAGCCTTTCTACTCAACGCCCATTGTCAGTCACGCTCCCAGACTAAAACGCAGCCTTGAGCGAAGCCCATGTTGCACTGTCAAGAGCCTGATAAGGTGGAATGGTAGCTTTTACACGAACGAAGTAATCGCCCATGTCACCCCATGGTTCCCAGATGATGAAATCATCACTGTAAAAACTGTGGGTTCCGGGTGTTCCGTCACCAAGGACGGAAGGCCATCCACCGGCGCTCATCTCAGTGTTGGCAAGTGCCCAGAATTCCTGCTCTGAATAAAATGGTATTGAGTAGGCAACAAAAACAGGAGCATAGTGAATCGCTGTTACCATGGTCTGATCCATCCGGGTGACAGGACCCGTATTGCCGCCGTTCCAGATCTCAAGGTAAACATCGGAAGTGTCCCAGGGATAATCTGCGTGATGGTAGAACCAGAACTCGGACTGCACGATGACTGCACCAATCTCACCAGGAACGAAATCCTGGACATCAAACCATACACCTCTGTACATACCGCCCCATGTGAGCCATGCAGGAGTACCATCATCATACTGGAGCCAATCGGCATCCTTCTGAGGGATCGGGTCGGCAATAATCGCAATCTGACCTGCGAAGGCCGACAATGAAAGCACAGCAAGAATTGCTATTGCCTTCTTCATAACTAACCTCCCTTACATATTAAAATAACACGAACATCCTGGTTTATTGTGTTACTCCAAGAGTATCTTCAACACCTTTTATCGTGTCAAGCCTAATGGGGAGGACAATTTCTTCCCGGAAGACAGTCTCCTCAAAACCAGACTAAAACGCAGCCTTGAGCGAAGCCCATGTTGAGTTGTCAAGAGCCGTCAAGTCAGCTTCTACACGAACGAAGTAATCACCCATGTCACCCCATGGTTCCCAGATGATGAAATCATCGCTGAAAAAACTGTGAGTTCCGGGTGTTCCGTCACTGAGGAGAGAAGGCCATCCACCTGCACTCATCTCCGTGTTGGCAAGTGCCCAGAATTCCTGCTCTGAATAAAATGGTGTTGGGAAGACTGCATATACAGGAGCGTAGTGAACCGCTGTTACCATGGTCTGGTCCAGCTGGGTTACAGGCTCTATGTTGTCGCCATTCCAGAATTCAAGGTAAAACCCAGCGTCCGATAACTATTATTGCCAGGGCGATAAGTATTTTCAGCCCGTAGGATTGTCCTTGACCTGATATGTAAACATCTGTATACATAACTCAACAAATATGGTGAACCGAACATGAATGTATGCTCCGCCACAAGGCGGATAAAACGGATCATGATCGGCAGGGCACCTGACGAGAGGCTGGGCTGTCGGGCGTTTCACCCTTCACCGGGAGGTGAATGGTGGGCGCATTTTGCGTTTATCCGGACGAGTACAGACCCAGGCGCCCGAAGAGTACTCCTCTGTTCAGATTGCTGGATACTCATTACGAAGAGTTCAGGGATGTGTACGATGAACGCTTCTCTAAACGTTACGGCTTCTGGCGTCCTGTCATCGATGAGGTTTTGACAAAATACAATCAGTGTGGTGATTTTCATTACGGTTTCGCTCGGATTCGGTGCAAAGAGTGCGGCGCTGAGTATCTGAGAGCCTTCTCCTGCAAGTGTCGCGGGTTCTGCCCTTCCTGCTCGAAGAGGAAGTCACTGGACCTTGCGATCTTCCTTGAAGAGGAGCTTTTCAGACCTGTACCGCACCGGCACTGGGTATGGAGTGTTCCGAAAATGCTCAGGCTTCACTTTCTGCATCACAGAAAGCTTTTGCCCAAACTCTGCAGATGCGCCTGGGACGCTCTCACGATATTCCTTCATGAAGCCCTTGACCACAGGAATGTTTTCCCCGGAGGTATCCTTGTGCCTCAGACCTTCGGAGGAATGGCTAACTGGAATCCTCATGTCCATGCACTGATTACTGACACCTGCTGGGACAGGGAAGGTCATTGCTACCCCATGCCTGAAATAGACACCACAGATATCAAGGGGATTGAAGAGCTATTTGCCGGTCTTGTTTTCAGAATGCTTCTCGAAGAGAACATGATCTCAGAAGAACTGGTAAAGAACATGAACTCATGGAAGCACAGCGGCTTCAGTGTGCATCGCGGCAGTTCTATCAAGGCGGAAGATGAAGATTCCCGAAAAACTCTGAGCGAATATATCTCAAGGGCTCCCTTTTCATTGGAAAGGATGACATTCAATAAAGGTTCGGATACCGTGCTTTATCGGGGAGAACACTTTCACCCCACCCTTGCCAGGAACTTCGATGTTTCGGATCCCATTGAATGGATAGCACGGATAACATCACACATACCGAAGAAGGGCGCGAAGCAGGTTATCTACTACGGGGCGTACAGCCAGGCATGGAGGGGGAGAGAGCGAAGGCAGGGCATTTTACCGAAGGCAGAAGCCGCTGAAGATTCCCCTTCATCGCAAAGCTGTTCTTCATACTCCAGGCGCCGAAGACAGCAATGGGCAGTTTTCCTGAAGAAGGTATGGGATGTTGATGCCTTGAAGTGTCCCAAGTGCGGAGGAGATATGAAGGTTATTTCTTTAATTGAGCAGCCCTCTGTCATTAAGCGGATTCTAAAGCACCTTGATCTCTGGGAAGACCCCAGACCTCCGCCAATACCCCTGGAAATGGTTTGTGAACCCGATGCGGATTACATTCCATGGCAGGACGATGTTCTGGAGATAGAGGTTGGGTAAGTTGTCAGTGATCCGGCTTCAGGGGGGTAGTGCACCATGATGCGGTGCTTCCATTGAAAATCTGCGGGAAGGCATGTTTGACTGCGGGTGTTTCAAGCGGTATGGCCATTTTCACACGGAAATATTGGATGATACCGGGTCGAATATGCTGCTCTGGGAGGTTTGCCGAAACGCAAGAAAATCCAAATTCCTATTACTTGCCCACAGCGTCTATGGCAGTGATTCCTGCAGTGTATTCTCTTCCGGGAAGCAGGCCGTTAATGGTTATCTGTTTTACAGGAACAGGCAGAGGATAAACACTGTAATCGGAAACTCCATCGTCACAGTACACATAGTAGGCATCTGCCTCTGCATTTCCCGAGTGTTCCCACGCGAAGCTGATGTAATCTTCACCTGTTTCATATACCTGAAGGTTT
This sequence comes from Candidatus Fermentibacteraceae bacterium, assembly GCA_021162285.1. Lineage (GTDB taxonomy): Bacteria > Fermentibacterota > Fermentibacteria > Fermentibacterales > JCC-6 > Sabulitectum. The sequence continues at coordinate 1,362 of JAGGYZ010000197.1, read as the reverse complement.
TCCGGTGGCTGAAGGTTAAGATATTGCAGGGTATTGATCATCTCCACATCCATGTTCCTGGCAATGAAACTACCTCCTCCGCTTTCAACAGTAACATCGAAGGAACAACCTGGAAATCCAGGCTTGAGCCACGACGAGCTTGAACTCTGAGGTAAAACCAGAAGATTCAATTGACCGTTCAGCTCTGCAGCACTGTTGGAAGCAATTTCCATCTGGGTGAGTTCATTAACCTGGAACGGTTCCTGAGGAACAAGATTGTCTATGGTGATTTCCAGATTGTTTCCCTCTCCCAGTCCGGAATTCGCAAGAATCATGCTGCTGAGGTTTATTTCCGCTGTTCTGCCGGATGAGTTGTTTGCCGAGGGGGTGGCAACCGTAAGTGTGTAACTTTCTGAATACACGGTAACAGTCATAGGCGAATCCCAGCTTTCCTGACCAGAGCTTCCGTTGCAGGTGAAATGGAGGTTGAACTGAATGCTGGAGTAATCGGGAATGTCTTTTTTTATCACAACTGTTAGTGGCTCCGTGGAATTTGCCGTACTTTCCGGATCAATATCGGGGAACTGCGAATAGGCATTAACTATTGAATCTGTGTATTCACTTCCGGAGACAAGAGTCATCTCCACTTCCACATCAGTTCCCTTCTCTCCGCCACTGTTCAGGGCACTGAGAAGAATATCAACTGATTCCCCGGGGTTTGCCGTTCCGTCACCATCCGGATCAACAGAGAATCCGTCGAGAGCAACTATTGGAACATCCGAAGGCAGTACGCTGATCAGAAGCCGACCTGGAATGTAGTCTACTGTTGTTGTTTCCGCCTGATTTACAGACAGGCGTCTTTTCGCCGCGGTAACAACAAGATCAACATCACCGCTGCCGTCGGCGATACAAACTTCGGGAAAAAACGCCCTGCCTTGTTCATCGGTATCAGCAAGAGCAAAGACCTCATTCTTTTTCCATATACATACAGTAGCATTGCCCACAGGATCAGAGCCGTCTGTAACTGTTACGGTAATGTCTTCCGGTACACCTTCTCTTAGAAGTACAGGCGGAACGGAAACCGTAAGTCTGTCAGGGTCGTCACGCCAGACATACATCAGGGGAGAGCCAAGGAGGTTCATGTATATAAAAGACATTGCGGTAACATTTTTAGAGCATCTGTATGCCTCCCCCAGATAGCTCAGGGGCCAGTGAAGAGCAAGAGAGGTACTTCCGTCCGAATCCATCCAGTGTTGTACAGAGCATCGGCAAAAGCATAGGCAGAGACCTTCTGGGCATGCACACCACCCCGGGCATTTGATATGGATGCGATCAGACCTGAACTGGGAGAAGTAAGCAGACCTGCTTCTGAATAGCAGCAGG
>JAGGYZ010000040.1 GCA_021162285.1 Candidatus Fermentibacteraceae bacterium | reverse complement strand
GTTGTATCCTGGCTATTTCTTCTGGTTTCAGTTTCCGGGATTGCCGACGGTCTCGTAAAATGAGATTGCTTGCAAGGTTTGAGTACGATGGAACAGACTACTCCGGCTGGCAGGTACAGTCCAGGGATACCACAGTTCAGGGGGAGATACAAAGAGCTCTTAACTCTCTCTGTGGAAGACACATTGCTGTTACCGGGGCAGGACGAACAGATGCAGGTGTGCATGCCGCCTCAATGCCTGCTCATTTTGATGTTGCTCCAGACGAGTTCAGTCGGATACAGGGCGGGCTTAACACCCTGCTTCCCTCAGATATCTCATGTTTGTCTGTTCAACAGGTAGACGACGATTTCCATGCCAGATTTCATGCGGCTTCCAGAAGTTATACCTACAGTATTGGAACAGGCAGACATCCACTGAAGAGCAGGTTCGAATTTCAGCCCGGAACTGGCAGCCTTGATATCGAGGCAATGAAAAAAGCCGTAGAGTACTGTTTCGGTCACAATAACTGGAGAGGTTTTGCAAAGGAAGGCGGCGGAAACACCACCTGGGATATGACGGTCAGTGATGTCTCTGTGACGGGAAACAGCAGGGGCTGGACACTGGCCATTACAGCAAACAGGTTCCTGAGAGGAGTGGTGCGAATCTGGTCTGGAACAATTTTCCGAGTTGGTACAGGCAGGATTTTACCGGAAACTGTTAGAAGCATACTGGAAACGGCGGATAAAAGGCTTGCCGGCCCTTCATTGCCGGCTTGCGGGTTGACACTTACGGAGGTGAGATACCCCCATGAAATTTGACAGAGAAAAGCTCAAACTGAAGAGCCTGGCTGGAAGAACATCAAAGGTAACCAGCGATCTTCTTGCAGGTAACTGGGTGGGAGAGACACCGGTGACGGAATTTGCAGAAGCTCTTCCGGACATACTTGCCGTCCGGGAAATGCGAAAGCTGGCTGCAGCACTGGTCAAATCCAGAAAAACCGGTGGAACACGGCTCCTGATGTATGGAGGACATGTGATCAAGTGTGGACTGGGTCCTCTGATTGCCAGGTGGCTTGAAGAAGGTACTTTTACGGCACTTGCAACCAACGGTGCCGGCTCGATTCACGATCTTGAAATGGCTCTGTACGGCGCCACATCCGAGAGTGTTCAAGAGGGTATAAAAGACGGTTCATTCGGTATGTGGGAAGAAACTGCATGGCACTACGGCCAGGCACTTGACCGAGGGCAGGGTATTGGACGCGGTATTGGTCTTGAAATTCTGGAGAACGGTGGGAACATCGCTGTAAGTCCGTTTGCCACTGCTGTAAAGAACGGCTGCAGTGTTACCGTTCACCCCAGTCTCGGGGCTGATATTGTTCACCCTGTACACCATGTAAACTGGGCTGTACTTGGCAGAGAGGCTGAAAAAGACTTTGTTTCCTTTGCCGAAGTAGTCGGCAGCCTTGCCGGTGGTGTTGTTCTTAACGCCGGCAGTGCTGTTGTTATGCCGGAAGTATTTCTTAAGGCCCTCTCTTCGGTGAGAAATCTGGGTTTTCCAGTGGAGAATATCACAACAGCCGACTTTGACATGATAAAGCAGTACAGATCCACTTTCAATGTTGTAAGGAGACCGGTGAATGCCCTTGGCGGACAGACTGTTGAAGTTACAGGGCATCACGAACTTATGCTGCCGCTTCTCGATATATTCATTAAGGCGGAGGAGGAAAAGAAGTGAAGTACATCGTTGCTGTTTCGGTTTTTGTTCTTCTTGCAGGCTGCGGAACAACAACCGTGTCGGACACAACTGGTGATGAAGCGGTTGACCCCTATGCCGATCCGCCGGGATATACAGGAGATCCGTTTGCCGGGTTTGGTCCGGTCACATCAATAAGATTTCCAGCTGCTGGAGAACCTGTAGCAGAACAGCCGGCAGACACCGGTGGAGCCTGGAGTGTACAGGTAGCTGCATGCGGAACAATGGATGCAGCACTTACACTCAGAGACACCGTGGCCAATCAGACAAACCAACCGGTGTTTGTTGACCATGTTGGGAACTACTACAAAGTCAGAGTGGGTTCATTTGCAACGTCAGCAGAAAGTGATCAACTGAGGATTCAACTGAGATCCGGAGGTTATCCTGATGCCTGGAGTATTCAGCGCTGACCTGCGAGTGTGTCTGACAATAAGCGCTGCGCAGTTATGTCACAGGATCGAGTCAGAATTCGTACGGATTTGAAGATAAAAGCAACTTGAGTAATAGCGAGAGCGTCCCGAGCGGAAGCACGGATAGCAATGTTATTTGATGATAATACGCGGGTATTGTGGCCGATTATGTGATTGTAAATGCCAGTGTACTATGCTCCTACGCCCCTACAGCTTCTCTGATTCTTACAGCCATGTCCGGTTCCAGAACCAGATGATCGAGAAGAAGGTTCATGTTGTCCAGCACCCCGTCTGGTACCCGGTTGTTTTTAGAGAGTGCTGTTTTGTACCATGACTCTGCGGCTTCAATCCGGCCGCGAAGAAGATTAACTTCCGCAATCGTGGCTGCATAGTATCCCAGCTCGTGGGTTTCATTCTCCATTATCAGCAGTCTGCAGTGTCTGGCAGTGTCATCGGCTCGCTTGTAGGCTTCCTTCTTTTTACCGGAAAGAAGCAGAAGTGTTGCAGAGTTGATACCCGCCTCAATTGAGCCTGTCAGAAGGTGACATCGAGAATACAGCTGAAGGGCTTCCTCAAGAAGTACATGATCTTCGTGACCTGATGCGATCCACATTTTCTTTTTTAATTGAGCTTTGGCAAGAAGCAGCCTCTTGTCCCAGGGTTTGGCGACAATAAGCATATCTATAATGTTATCAGCTTTTTCCCATTTACCCTGAGAACTGAATACCGCAATCCTGTCGAAAAGTCTTTCTACAGCTTCACTTTTGATTATTAACCCCTTAATAGCAATAGTGACAGCGCACGATTCCTGAAATAAATAACATTATTTTGCCCAAGATACAAGGGGAATACTTCTTTTTTAAAGAAAAGAAGCAGATTCTCATTACACTTGACACTTTCTTGCGGATTGAGCATATACGGCGCACGCTTAGATAGAGCGGGAATAGCTCAGTTGGTAGAGCCCTACCTTGCCAAGGTAGCTGTCGCGAGTTCGAGTCTCGTTTCCCGCTCCATTTTTTTTTGCCTGCAAAAAAAAATGAAGCGGGGACAGTGCTGTCGCGCTGTTACCCGTCCCGGCTGTGCGTAACAAGAAATACAGTAAAAAGATGAAGCGGGGACAGTGCTGACGCTCGGTTACCCGCCTCGGTCGTCACAAACATCTTTACAAAAAATGAATTAGATACCATAATTCCATCGGGTAGTATCCGGGATTACCTGATCAACACACAGTTCACTGTAGCACTTTCATCACCGGCTTCAAGATTCAGCAGGTAACAGCCGGAACTCAGGGAAGATGAAGGAACCCATTCAACGGTACTGGCTCCCTGCTGATGGAAACCGTTCTCAACTGTATCAACAATCCTTCCATTGAGGTCAAAAGCTGTGATGCATACTTCTGTTGCCTCAGGAAGACTTAAGGCAATTGAAAGAGTTGAACTGAATGGATTGGGTGAAACCTCCAGAGAAACTGCAGACAAAGGTCCTGAAACCTCTATACCAGTCTCAGGAGCATAACGAACCAGATAGCCGTTATCAGTCCAGCATCCCCCTGCTACGTAACCTCCATCCGGAAGCTGAACGACTGAGTAGTAGTGGTAGTCTACGCCCCGTTCCTCTGCTATACCCCAGAGATATTCGCCTTCTTCGGAGTACCTTACCAGCCAGGCATCCTGTGTGTTGTCAGTTTCGACCTGAAGTACCTGTGCATTGGGATTGTTCGGTCCGGGTTCCATCCAGTAACCTGTCCAGCCTGAGAAGATGTATCCACTGTCCATAGTCCGTCTGACGCAGAACCCTTCATGAATATCCATT
>JAGGYZ010000169.1 GCA_021162285.1 Candidatus Fermentibacteraceae bacterium | reverse complement strand
CTGCTGCATATATCGCCGGATCTGTGACTGTGTACTGCCCTTCGTACCAGGTACAGAACCACCGCCGCTACTATCACCACTACTGCTGCTGTCTCCATTATGTCACCAGCAATCCAACCTGGTACACAACAAATGTAACTATGTAGGCAAGTATAGTTAGCCCAAAGAGTTGAATCATTGCCCACTTCCAGGATTCTGTTTCTTTCTTTGTTGCCGCTATGGTTGCCGCGCACGGCGCACTGATCAGTGCAAACAACATCATCGCCAGCCCCTGAAGGGGGGTGTAGTTCTCTCTCAGTTTCTCACGGAGAGTGCTGGAATCTTCGTCTGCTTCACCCACGGCAAAAACAACACCCATCTGCGACACAAAAACCTCTTTGGCTGCTATTGCAGCCATAAGGGCAGTGGTCACACGCCAGTCAAACCCGAGAGGTTCCATCGCCGGTTCCAGAAAACGGCCCAGTCTTCCGGTAACTGTGTGTGTAAATACTTCCATCTGACGAGTATTCTCCAGGGAAATTATCGAGTCGGAAATGACCTCCGCCGGTAATCCGGATTCACTTACAGCATTAATCTCTAAATCGTAGTCTGTTACAAACTGAGTTTTTCTGGGGAAAGACGACAAAACCCACAAAATAATCGATATAGCCAGAATAACCGTTCCCGCTTTCTTCACATACTCACCAGCGTTGTCCCATGTATGACGAAGTATAGATACCGGTGTCGGAATATGATACGAGGGCAGTTCCATTACAAAAGGGGTTTTCTCGCCTTTGAAAACTTTCTTCCTTAAAAATCTTGCAATAACTATAGACAGCAGAATTCCGACAAGGTAGATGATCCACACCAGCGGCGCCCTCCACGCCTGGGGAAAAAAAGCGGGAATGATCATCATGTAGATGGGAAATCTTGCTCCGCAGCTCATGAGAGGTGCAACCATGATCGTGGTGAACCTGTCACTGCGGTTCTCCAGAGTTCTGGTGGCCAGTATAGCGGGAACTGTACATCCGAACCCCACAAGAAGCGGAACAAAGCTCTTCCCGTGAAGACCGAGCTTCTTCATTAGACCATCCATAATAAACGCAACTCTTGCCATGTATCCACTGTCTTCCAAAAGAGCAATGGCAAGGAACAGGAGAAAGATATTCGGCAGGAAAACAAGTACTCCGCCAACTCCTCCGATAACACCCTCAACAATCAGCGCTTTCAGCATACTGTCTGAGCCTGATGGCCAGAAACCTGACACAAGGTTTCCTATAAACTTGAACAGCATCTCCATATATCCCATGAGAGGTTCACCCACGGTAAATGTAAAAGAAAAAACCAGATACATCATTACGAGGAAAATAGGAATCCCGACATACCTGTTTGTAACAATGGCATCTATCCTGTCTGAACGGGAAACTCTGGAACTTACAGTTCGAACGACAACCTGTTTAACCAACTGTTCTATGTACTTGTAGCGGGCTCTGGCAATAAGCATGCCGCTTGAGATCCCTCTCTGTGTCTCCAGCTTTGAAGCAAGCTGAACAGAGAATCCAACAATCGATTCATCTTCCTGTTTCTGAACTTCCCTGTCACTTTCAAGAAGTTTGATTGCCTTCCACTCACAGTGCTGTTTGTTTACGCAGGCCAGTTCAGCGGAAAGAACACTTACCGCTTTCTTTATAGGGGTGGAAGCCCCCTTCACCCACGGGCTGGAAGTTTGAACACCCCGGTTCCCCACAACAGCATCTTTCAATGAAGTTATTCCTTTACCTTTGCTTCCAACCGTTTTTACAGTTGGAAGACCCAGCAGGAATTCAAGCTTCCCCAGGTTGGTCTTCAGACCTCTTCTTTCAACGGCATCCCACATGTTCATGGCGAGAATCATGTTCACACCAAGCTCCATGAGCTGCATTGTAAGGTAAAGATTCCGTTCAAGATTAGAGGCATCTATTACATTTACTACGATGTCAGGTTTCTCATCAAGAATAACATTTCTTGCAATTAACTCTTCCGGAGAACCAGCAGTAAGACTGTAGGTTCCGGGAAGATCTATAACTCTGACATCTTTACCTTTCCACCGGAAGTGTCCCTCTTTCCTGTCAACTGTTATACCGGGATAGTTTCCCACCGACTGTCTGGCACCGGTGAGTTTGTTAAAGATAGATGTCTTCCCTGAATTGGGATTCCCCGCGAGGGCTATGGTAAATGCTTTGTTGTCCATAATCAGTTTGCTACAACTTCATCAGAGAAAAATGGCCGAACCATGATTCTGCTGCTTATTCCCTGTCCAAGCCCCACTCTGGAACCGCGGATCTCCACAACAATTGGGCCGGTACCGCCGCCTCGCATGACTCTCACCACTGCATGGTGTGTAAGCCCCATGGCGGCAAGTTTTTGAACCATGTGAGTGCCGCCGTTTATTCCAACTATTTCAACTGGTGTATCCTTAGGTGCATTAAGCAGCATAATAACTGCTGAATCAGTTTTCCTCATGTGTTGCACCTTCTTTTCTGAAGTTCTTTCTGTTTTCACTGTTGAATTCAAAACCACCCTCTGCCGCCATCGGACAGTTATCGATAAACGCAAGAAACTCCACAAGCCGGTCTGTTATTTCTTCCCCGATGGCATGCTCCACTCTGCACGCAGCAGAATCTGCCAGCTCCTCTTCCGCCCCAAGAATCTCGTTGAAAAACCTGCTGAGTATTCTGTGTTTCCTGAGAACCCCGGCAGCAAGAGTTTTTCCGCTTTCTGTAAGTGAAACAGAGGAATAGGGTTTGTAGTTAACCAGCCCGCGGGAAGCAAGTGACCTTAAAGCCACTGTAACAGAAGGACGACTTACAGACATGGCATCGGCAATGTCTGCAGCACGAATAGCACCGGAATCTGTAGCAAGTAATGCAATTACCTCAATGTAGTCCTCAAGGCTTGCCGTGAGTTTCTTTGCCACTTCTGTTCTCCCTTCACCGGTAATATTAGTCCCATCTAACTTTTGTCAAGGGAAAATACATGTTGACTTTGTACAAAGCTGTCTGCATTGCTTTTAAGTATCATTTTGAAAGGATATGGTTGTGTCAAAAGTTTTCTGCTCTGGTGTATACATTACTGGCTCTGGTCTTCCTCAAGCTCCGGAGGTTGCCTATCCCCGGCTGGAGAAAAGGATTGAATTCTTATAGATAAGGGGTGCCCATGTGGTATGTCGCAGCTATCTGTGCCGTTGTTCTGGTTTCGGCGGTAGCCGGGTCACTTCCAAGTCTTTAAACCCGCTTGACGCAATCACTGCAGATATTGTGCCCATCAGTATTTCTACTGTATCTGTGGAGCAGATCAACATTCTGCCGGCAAGACCGGGGACCACAGAGCCCCCGGATCAGGTCATGGGTGCAGCGAAAAAACAGTGAAGAATTATTCGCAG
>JAGGYZ010000052.1 GCA_021162285.1 Candidatus Fermentibacteraceae bacterium | reverse complement strand
GCAATACAGTATTTGTGAATACTATTCACATCTCTGCGCAGTATGTTGGCTTAGTTGAAGTGTGTCAAGATACCAGTAAGTCCGGAAAGTGGCGTAAGAAGGTCTTGAGAAATTTTAATGGCCAATGCATTTCAGGGGTAACTGATTGTACGTCTTCGACATCACTATGATGCAGAGGATTGAGGAGACAGCTCCGGCTTCTTGTGCAGGTTTAAAAGTACAAGAAAAGGTTCAGGTGAAGATTTGTCGGAAGACTGCCGAATTCGCTCTGTTCCGACCCAAGTCCACCACTGATTCCTCCGCTAACCGATGAGTTGTCTGACAAACTGTAGTCTCCGCCTGCACTGAACTGGATGGAGTAATCGTTCATATTGAACAGGCCACTTGCGTTAACTGTGAGCAGCGGAGTTGCAGTTACACTAAGTCCTGTTGCCAGATAGTGTTCAGCCATGAGGTAGACTCCGCCGGTGGTGTAAGCTGGTTGGGTTGAGTTCTGCAGGTAGTCATTGTGGTTCAATACCCCGGGCTGGTTGAAATGATACTCTACAAAGCCATATAGGATACTGTTCCAGAAGCTGCGTTCCAGTCCGGTTGAAAGCCGGTAGCAGCAGTCTTCTCCTTCAGGTTTTGTCACGGCAGATTCTACCCAGCCTACAGAGCCTCCAATTGCTCTGTTGAGGCTGGCTCCAAGCAGTTTGTTCTCCCTGAATTCTGCTGCCAGAACGGTGATGTCGGTGTTTAGTGCATACAATCTGGTTCTGAGCCAGAAACCACTTTTCTTTATCACAGCCCCGTCTCCGAATACTCCGCCAGCCTCTATCTCCGACATCATGCCCACTGGATATACAGCCCTTACTGCATCAACACCCGCTCTGTAATCTGTGTTTATTGCTCCATATGGGAATGGGGCGATAAAGTCTGTGGGGCTTATTGATTTTGAAACACCCCAGAAGATGGCCTGCCTGCCCATTGTAAGTTTCAGTTTGGAAAACCTTACCCGTATACTCAATCGGTCGATGTTCTGGAGAACACTGAAGTGCTCATTCCCATTCCAGTCTTCCGGGAATATCCTTTCATCAGGATCGGCTATTCTAAACCTGGAGATGTTTGCATTTGCCCCCTCCAGTGCAGGGTTTCCAGTTGTGGGACTCACAACCCAGGCAAGGTCAGTTCTTAGCGGCCCTATTCTTCGACTGTCCATAAGTCTAAGGGAGAGATAACTGTTCCAGCTTGTGGAATCAGTACAGATTAGCTGCATACCGGGCTTGAAGACCCCGGTAAAGGCAAATGCTACGGATGCAAGCAAAACAGGAAGTACAAACTGTCTCACTGAATCTGACCTGCTTCCTCAGGGTCGAGCATACCGTCACGGAGGGTAACTATTTTTCTAGCCCTTTTCATTACAGTCTCGTCATGGGTGGAAAACAGAAAAGTCATACCGGTTCCTTCATTTAACTTCCTCATCATATCAAGCAGGTCTCCACTGGTTTTTGAATCCAGATTGGCTGTGGGTTCATCCGCTATTATCAGTGCCGGCCTGGAAACCATTGCCCTTGCAACAGCAACCCTCTGCTGCTGACCTCCTGACAGTTTTGAAGGGAGCCTGCCGGCGTAATCGGCAAGCTCCACCTGCTTGAGGATGATCATTACCCTTTCATGGCGTTCTTTTTTGTGAATACCCTGAAGAAGCATGATGTACTCGATGTTCTCCTCTACGGTAAGAACCGGAAAAAGATTGTATGCCTGAAAAATGAATCCAATATTGTCTCGTCTGTAACTGGAAAGCTCCCTGCCGCTCATTCTGGAGATAAGTCTTCCCGACAGCTCCACTTCCCCTTCCGTAGGCGTATCCAAACCCGCTATAAGGTTAAGAAAAGTCGTTTTGCCAGAACCGGAAGGGCCAATGATCGCGGTGAACTCACCTTCGCCAAGTGTGAAATCAATACCGCGAACGGCATCAACCGGTATGCCGTTATCATTGTAAGTTTTTCTCAGACCTGTTGTTACTATTACCGGTTTTGCTGTCATTTATCTATCTCCCAGTTAAAGACTTCTGCGTATTGCTTTTGAGGGGTTGAGGTTTGCAGCATGTATTCCCGGGTAGATTCCTGCCAGGGTTGTGAACACAAGAGTACTAACGGGGTATATCCAGATCCTGTGCCAGTTTGCCACTGTGTAAATCGGTTTGTCAAACATCACACCGGAGAAGTCTACCTCCCCGAAACTGATACCAGCCGCTGCAAAGTACTGGATCAGGCCAAAGCCTATAAGAGTTCCTATGACCGAGCCGGCGACACCCAGCCAGAATGCTTCAAGAAGAACCATTGCCGCTACAGTATTCTTTGAAGAACCAATGGCTCGCATAACACCGAACTCGTACATCCTTTCAAAGACAGACATGAAAAGCGAGTTGATAATTCCAAACAGAACCAGTCCAAACAGAATTGCAGCCTGAATACCCAGACTTACATTGGCCATCTTTATCATCGAGTGTACCTGCGGCGCAAGTGTCGGCCAGCCAAGAGCAACATTGCTGTCTGTTGAGAATGCGCTGTAAAAGGAAAGATCCATGTTCTCGGCAACCTTGTGATTATGAAATCGAACCGCTATCTCGTGCAGTTCTCCCTGAAGACCAAGAAGATTTTCCGCCGACTTTATGTTTACAAAGGCCGTGTACCTGTCGTACTGGTCTGACCCGAATCTGCATATACCACTGACCTGAAACATTCTACTGGAAAAACCGCTGTCGGCCATGGCTGCGGTTACAACCGTAATGTCTCCCAGAGCCAGATCCATGTCTTCCGCCAGTTTGTATCCCAGAACAATCTCCATGCTGTCTCCGGAAAGATAGCTGCCTGTATCAACAGCGGTTTCCAGCACTGATATCCTGTTTTCCGTTCTGTAATCAACCCCTATAAGTGTTACGGGTTTCATCTCCATAGAAGACTGCAGCGATGCAGGAGAGGTCAGACGGCCGGTTGAGACCACTACCGTTGTATCAGAGGCAAGCATACCTTGTATTTCAGACAGATTACGAATGGTCAGGTTAGTGCGAGCAGTTTCTCTGAAACCGTCTCTGTGTATCTGGGCATCGCCCATCCAGGTATTGGTTGTGCTCTCTATAATC
>JAGGYZ010000243.1 GCA_021162285.1 Candidatus Fermentibacteraceae bacterium | reverse complement strand
TCCAGTTTTTCCCGGTGATACGATAGACTGGAAACGATGGAAGGAGGCAGGCTTATGAGTTTTCCTTCACTGACCCGGAAACTGTGGGGTACAGAGTTTGTTTCACCGGTGATGCTGGCTTCAGGAACCTCAGGTTTCGGGGAGGAGCTCTTCAAACTGGGTTGTCTCACAGGTGCAGGTGCAGTTGTTTCAAAAGCTGTTACACTGAAACCCCGTTCAGGTAATCCGCCGCCCAGACTGCTTGAAACACCTTTCGGGCTGCTTAACTCCATAGGTCTTGCAAATCCAGGGGCGCAGCATGTTCTGGAACACATTCTCCCGGCAGTTTCGAATCTGCCGTGCCCGCTTGTGATCAATGTAGCCGGGGAGTCTGTTCAGGAGTTCGCAGATGTAATCAGCGTCCTTAAAGAGTCAGCTGTTCATATCGGTTACGAAATCAATGTTTCCTGTCCCAACGTTGCAGAAGGAGGTGCAGCTTTCGGAGTTGATCCGGAAGTTGTGTTCCGGGTGTCTGAAGCTGTCTCACAGGTAGCGGATAGACCTTTCTCCGTGAAGCTTACTCCAAACGGCGGCGATATGGTACAGGCTGCAGTTGCTGCACAGAAAGGCGGAGCATCTGCCGTTACTGTGTGCAACACATTTCTGGGAATGAAGATAGACTGGAAAACAGGGAAATCTGTCATCAAACGGAAGGTTGCCGGATACACTTCACCTGCTCTGCTGCCTCTCGTTGTGGCAAGAGTGTGGCAGGTCTCAAATGCCGTTTCTGTTCCGGTAATCAGCTCTGGTGGTGTTTCCTGCGGACAGGATGTTCTGCAGCTGCTTGCAGCTGGTGCTGAGATGGTTCAGGTCGGCACCCGCCTTATGAGAAGACCCTGTGCTGCAGGTGAGCTGCTGGATGAAATGAAGAAGTTGACAGGTGAACAATAGAGCTGTAGCTGCAGCGTGTCTTGTAGTGTTTTCCGGATGCGCACTGGTTTCCTCTCCTGTGTATGTTTCACACGGTGTTTCTGCAGTGTCTGTTGTTACTTCCGGAGTGGAAATGCGCGGAACGGCATCGTGGTACGGTCTGCCCTTTCACGGCAGGAAAACAGCCAGCGGTGAAACCTATGACATGAACGGTCTGACCTGTGCTCACAGAACCCTGCCCTTTGGAACCATTCTGCTTGTAACGAACCTTGGAAACGGCAGGTCGGTAAGGGTAAGGGTAACAGACAGGGGTCCTTTTGTCTCCGGTCGGATAGTTGATCTTTCCAGAGGTGCCGCGGTAGCTCTGGGTATGCTGGATACCGGTACGGCTCAGGTATCATTAAAGGTGGTTGGAAATGAGTGATGTAAAACTGTATGTGGCACTTACCAGTGACTGCGGCAGTGATGCCCTGAAGATGCTGAAGCCTCTTCAGGGGCTTCCTGTGGGAGTCAAAGTAGGGCTTGAGCTGTTTGTAAAAGAAGGCCCGGGTATCGTTGGAGAAATCAGAAATGCAGGGTTTCCTGTTTTTCTTGATCTGAAGTTTCACGACATACCATACACTGTGGCCGGTGCCGTGCGGTCTGCATGCCTTCTGGAACCGGATGTGATCAATGTTCATGCATCAGGGGGAAGGGCAATGATGGAGGCTGCTGCAGATGCCTGCACAGGTAAAACCAGAATTATTGCAGTAACGGTGCTTACAAGCATGGACAAGTCGGACCTCCAGCTTCTGGGTTCCGGCTACGATCCACTGGAGGCTGTGGTGTCGCTGGCTGCGGCTGCAGAGGAGAGTGGCCTTCACGGCGTAGTCTGTTCACCGCTTGAGGCTTCAGCTGTAAGCAGGAATTCCAGCAGAGACTTCCTTATCATCACACCGGGGGTTCGTCCGGCACAGGCAAAATCCGAAGACCAGAAACGAGTGATGACTCCGTTTGAGGCGGTAAGAAACGGAGCAACTTCACTTGTTGTAGGCCGGCCGATAACAGGCTCGTCGAACCCGGCACAGGCTGCCAGGTCTATTCTTCAGGAGATAGACACAGCACTGGCCAACTGATGAAGATAGATTTCAAGACCATCTCTCTGCGCAGACTGGGAGTGGTTCTGCTTATCATGGTTCTGAGTATTTTTGTTTTGAGTCTGCTTGTGTCTGCACAGGTGAAGAAACGCCTGTACAGGTTAGACAGTCGGTGCACTTTTGAAGGTATTGATTACGGTTTCAATGCGATTGTAATCAGAAATCTGGAAATGCCCGGTCTTGGTGTTTCTTCAACTGGGGCTTACATTCTTACCGGGGGGTCGTTGTTTCATCCAGCACCCCTTTACGTAGTTCTTCAGGGTGTGGTGTTTCAGCCGGAACAGTCTGCCGGCTCCTCAGGTTCAGTCTCCATGTCAGGTGATCTTCCTGCGATTTCTGTTCTTGACGGTACAATACCCCTTTACTCCACCGAGTTTCGCGGTTCCAGAATACATGGAGTAGACACCGGCCATGCCGGAGGTCAGTGGGGGGAAATAACTGCAGTTCGCTGCCCGGACAGCATTTCAGTTGTGTTCAGCAGGTGTACAGAGGTTCCGGGAAGGGAAGACGCTTTTCCGGATTTCATCAGGGGACACAGTGTTTCAGGCCGGTTTTCAGGTGTTTTGCAGCCGGAAACCAGTATTTCCGGGGTTGTAACTGAGATGGACGGTGAACAGGCCTCGGTTGCCTTTGACTACAGTCTTGTGAACGGAGAGCCTTCAGCTGCTCTAAGCATGGATTTCTCACAGATCGCCCTTCCGGCAATGGCTTTCGTAGACAGTATCTCATCAGGAGCAGTTTTGAGTGTGTCCCCTTCAGGTTCACTGTCTGTGAATTTTTCCGGAGGGGATTCTATCTTTTTCTCCACAGATCTGTGTTTTGACAGTCTCAGTATCTGGAATGCTTCCATCGCACCGGATACTTTTTCAACAACTGCAACTGTTTACTGCAGAGGGTTCGTTCTACCGGAGGCAGGTGTTCTTGTTGTCGATACAGGTGCTGTCTGTTTTCAAACTCTCAGTTTTGATTTCAATCTTGCGTATTACTGGGGAACCCGGCACAAACTCGGCCTGGTACTGTCCAATCCGACTCTGCAGGGAGAAACTATAACTGAATCAATACCGGAGGCGCTTCTTGGCAGTCTCAGTGGTCTTTCCCTTGAAGGCGAGATGTCTCTTTTTGCCAGACTCACTCTTGACTGGGACTATCCCGATAGTTCCGACATCGACATGGACATAGATGTTTGCCGTCTTTCCGTGGATTACAGCCCTGTTGTTTTTGGAAGAATCAGTAACAGCAGCGGAGCAAACTGCGTCATGCGGGATTCATGGGGCAACAGCGCCCGTATTGGGCTGGATACCCTTTGCAATGCAGATTTTGTTGTTTTTGATTCTCTTCCCCTGGGTTTTGAACCTCTGCTCCGGTGTGCCGAGGATGCCTCATTCAGAAGACATCACGGGTTCAGCTTGTATCACATCAGAAACTCCATAAGGGCGAATATGGCAGAAGGACACTTTGTCAGAGGTGGATCCACCATCACCATGCAGCTGGCCAAAAATCTTTTTCTGGGACGGGAGAAGACATTTGCCAGAAAACTTCAGGAGGTTTTCCTTACATGGAGGCTGGAGAGATGGCTCTCCAAGGATCGGATTCTGGAGATATATGCGAACATCGTGGAACTCGGGCCGGGAGTGTTTGGCTTTAACTCGGCGGCAATGTATTATTTCAATGAGAGGGCCTGTGATCTTTCTGTGAGGGAGACTTCTTTTCTGGTGTCTATGCTGCCGGGCCCCAGGCTGTATCACAGGTACGCTGTTCAGGGGGTGTTGCCTTCATACTGGAAGTCTTACGTTGAGAGGCTGATAACTATATGTGGCAACCGGGGCTGGCTTGAGGAATATGTTGTTTCGGAAGCAGTGGCGGATACCCTTATATTTGATGGTGCTGTTTCGCTTCTTTAGAGTTGACATATTAGGTTCTGCGGTGCTATCGAGATTGCGTGCCGTACACGCTAGAAAACAGGAGGGTGGAAATGTCCGGTAATGTAAGCGGTGCATACGAACTGAAACATCGCGGTAAGATTCACCGAGCCTCTGAATTCAGCGAGTTGAAGAAGTGGGTTATGGAATCCAGAGTAGCTGCCGAAGATGAGTTCAGAGTTGCAGGTACTGAAAAGTGGTTTCCGGTACTGGGCGAGCCTGAATTTGCAGAGCTTCTCGGACCGGACAGTCACTGGATAGCAAGAATGGCTTCAGGAGAGTACAAAGCTCATAGTTTTGAGATCATAGTAGAGTGGGCCCGCCAGGGCAGGATCACCGATGATGCTGTTGTGGAAGGACCAAAAACTCCTCCTGGCGGGGTAAAGGCCACGGCTCTTCCTGCAATTGCACCATTCCTTCGCAAGCAGCCTGCTGAAAGACGCCTCCGTCCGGTTATCCGTATTGACGGTCAGCAGTTTACAGCGCCGGACACCCAGACAATAAAGCAGTGGATCAAAGAATCCAGGGTGCCTGTGGAGGCGGAAATATCACTTGAGGGGAAAGACTGGGAACCGGTGAGTAACTGCGGGCTTTTTGACCTGGAAGACTGGCCGCCTGCTGCACACGGAAGAATAGAAGAGGATTACCTTCCGGAAATGCCATCCTCTGAGTCTGTCCCGGAGCCTGTGAAAATCTCCGTTTCGGAAGAATCTCTCGAAGACGAGGACGAAACTTCGGTGCCCGAGCAGACTTTCAGAGAGATAAGGGAAATTACAGAGGAGGCAGATGCACAGAGTCAGGTTCCATACACAGTTATTTCGGGTAATTCGGAAACAGCTGTTGAATCAATCACTCAACTTAAACATTTGCTTAAAAAGAAAATGATATTCAGCTATGATGAAATAAAGCACCCGTCTATTACAGAGGAAACCCTCTCTGTGGGGGAATTCCTTGAAAAGCAGAGATCACCTGGTGGAGGCCTTGTCCTAAAGCTGTTCCTGGGGGTACTGGCTGCTGCAGCGGTTGCTATAGCCCTTGACTACTTTGTAGTGGATTTTATTCCGTGGCTGCCGTAACAGATATACTCCGGGCAAAGCGAGATTCGAAGTCTCTCTCAAGCACAGAGATTTACAGTTTTGTTTCCGGTATAGCTGATGGTTCTGTAACAGATTACCAGGCAAGTGCATTTCTCATGGCTGCATACATAAACGGAATGTCTCAGGATGAAACCTATGCTCTTACAATGGCCATGCGCGACAGCGGAACGGTTGTTCAGTGGGACAGGTCTCTGAGTCCTCTGGCTGATAAACACAGTACAGGCGGAGTGGGAGACAAGATGTCTCTGATTCTCGCCCCTCTGGCAGCTTCCATCGGAATCAGAGTGCCCATGATCAGCGGAAGAGGTCTGGGCCACACAGGTGGAACCCTTGACAAACTTGAGTCCATTCCCGGGTTCAGAGTTGATCTGACCCTGGAACAGTTTCAGAAGCAGGTTGCTGATACCGGGGTCTGCATGATCGGTCAGACAGGTCAGCTTGCCCCTGCTGATGGTGTTCTGTACTCTCTCCGGGATGCCACATCCACGGTAACATCCATTCCCCTTATCACAGCAAGCATTCTGTCCAAGAAGCTAGCTGAAAATCCGGATATTCTGGTTTTTGATGTTAAGTGTGGAACCGGAGCATTTATGCAGACACGGGAGGATGCACTGATCCTCGCACAGAACCTTGTGAGTATCTCCGAAATGTCCGGTAAAAAGGCCAGCGCTCTTGTAACATCAATGAACTACCCCATAGGTCTCTCTGCAGGTAACACCCTTGAAGTGCAGGAATCCCTGGATATTCTAAGGGGAAGAGGTCCTGCTGATGCCACTGAACTCACCATCGCTCTGGTGGAAGAAATGGCACTTCTGGCCGGTATAAGCAACGGCAGTGAGCTGTGCCGGAAGAATCTGGCCAGCGGAAAGGCCATGGATGTTTTCACAGAAATGGTTGAGGCTCAGGGAGGAGACATTGCTGCCTTTGAGGCTCTTCCCCTTGCACCGGTTCAAATTGATATCCGTGCTCCCAGAACAGGATACTGGTGTGGACCTGATGCTCTGGTTGTTGGGAACGCCGTCAGGAAGCTGGGTGGGGGAAGATACCGGGTGGATGATGTGGTAGACCCACTGGTTGGCTGGCAGCAGGAAGTCCCGTGTGGAGCACCAGTAGAGGACGGGCAGATTCTGGGAAGGGTGCATGCTTCAGACCGCAGAGCTGCAGAGGAAGCTGTCAGGGTAATAAGCAGCAGTTTCAGGTGGGATTCTCCCACTGAACCTGTAATTCTTGAGGTGATCCATTCATGAGAATGATAAGTTCCGATGTTCTTCCGGATACCCTGCTGAGGGACGGTCTTATTACCGAAGCGGTTTACAGAAGATTTAAGAGACTGTCTGAAGGTTCCAGTGAAGACACCATGACGCTCCTTGTTTCCAGCGGGATAATAGGAGAAGAAAAACTGTACAGGCATCTCGCAGAGCTTGCAGGTGTACCGTACACAGATCTGGATCCCCTGGATCTTGACTATCAGGTTGTTACCGAGTGTCTTCCAGGGGCTTATGCCCAGGCGAAGGGAATTGTTGCTTTCAAGGACGACGGGAACAGAATTTCTCTAGCAGTCAGTTCTCTTCCCACTCCTGTACAGATAGACGACATGTCAAACATGCTGGGGAAGGAAATAGTTCTTTACCTCAGCCGTCCCAGGGCTATCGACAAAGTTATCAGACAGTTCTACGGTCTGCACAGCTCCATTCTGGCCGCGACTAAAGAGCTTTCGGGAAATGATACGGTTGATATAGGTAACCTGGAAAGATTCGTAGACAGCACTGCCGACAGATCAATTGAGCCTACTGACAAACCGGTTATCAATGCGGTTAACCACCTGTTTCAGCATGCCTTTGAAGAGAGGGCAAGTGACATTCACATAGAACCGCACAGAGACAGCACTGTTGTAAGGTTCAGGATTGATGGTGTCCTGCATCTGGTTTACAGACTTCCCAAGAAACTTCACTTTGCTATTACCAGCAGAATAAAGATGATCGCCGGGCTGAATATTGCAGAGAAAAGGCGACCGCAGGATGGAAGGATAAGAACCTATTATGAGGGAAAACCTGTGGAAATACGGTGTTCCACAGTGCCCATTGCCTTCGGCGAGAAGATTGTGCTTAGAATCCTTGACCCTGCAATACTCATGCAGGATCTTTCCGTGCTGGGTTTCGATAAGCGGGACATGGAACTGTATACGAAGATGATCAGTTTTCCCACAGGTCTTGTGCTTGTAACCGGTCCAACAGGCAGCGGGAAAACAACCACACTGTATTCCAGCCTTATTACCATTTCTTCAGAGCAGAACAACATAGTTACCATAGAAGACCCTGTTGAATTTGTGACAGATGAGTTCAATCAGATAACGGTGCAGAAAGCAATTGACCTGACCTTCATTACTGCCCTCAGGCATGTTCTGAGGCAGGATCCAGACATAATAATGGTCGGTGAGATCAGAGACCGGGAAACGGCTGTAAGTGCCATGAGAAGTGCCCTTACCGGCCATCTGGTCCTCAGTACTCTTCACACCAACGATACCGCGTCCACGGTGGTAAGACTTATGGACATGGGTGTGGAACCCTACCTTCTCGTAAGTACTCTTCGGGGAATAGTTGCACAGCGGCTGGTGCGCTCTATCTGTCCACACTGCCGGGAGGAGTACACTCCGGACAGTACTGAATGCGAGCTTGCCGGTGTAAAGCCCGGAACAAAATTGATTCGTGGAGCGGGATGCAGAGAGTGTCGCAACACAGGCTACAAAGGACGGGTTGCTATTTTTGAGGTTATGGCTGTTAACGAGGAAATCAGACAGGCTCTTGTTAACCGGGCTTCTCTGGACGAAATAAGAAGAATAGCTCTATCCATGGGAATGGTAACTCTGCGGGAAGCGGGAATGAAAAAGGTTATAGAAGGTGTTACAACAGTCAGTGAAATTGTCAGAGTTACTGCGGGGGGATTATGAAAAGATTTGTTTTGGGCGCAGTGTTTCTTGTTGTGCTGGCTGCATGTAACAGAACCCCGGAAACAGCGTCATCCGGGGGCTCCACAGACACAACAATTGTGAGAACAATACCGGATACTCCCCTTGATGTGGGGCTTAGATTCTCCAACAATCTTGGAATGAATGATCCCGATTGTTTTACCTGTCTGGAGCCTTCATTAAGTGATTCTGTGCAGAGTCTTCAGCGTTCTCCATGGGAAATATTCGGAAGATGGCGTGGTTTCGACTCCGGAGGAAGACTTACGGAAACAGTTACAGGGGAAGACGGCCGGAACAGAACCAGCTACTACTGTTCAATTGCCAGACTTGAGGAATTGCCTCCGGTTATCCGTCTTGATTTTGTGCTGATAGACGGGCAGTGGTACATCGAACAGGTTGAGAGTGAGCTTCCCAGGGATGTTATTGATTCTCTCAGTGTTCAGACCCAGGCATCTCTGGTGTT
>JAGGYZ010000310.1 GCA_021162285.1 Candidatus Fermentibacteraceae bacterium | reverse complement strand
TCACCACAGACCTTACCAATTATGAATACCTGGTAGAGCTGAAGTACATCAAATCAGATGATCTGCCTGCAGCCCCGGATAAGCTTGAAGCTTTGATTGATACGGTTAAACAGGAAGCTACCGCCCAGTTGCTTAACTACAAGAAAAGCCGTAAGATCACCTGCAAACTGATTCAGCTTGTTGTTATCTGCTCATCCAGAGAAGTGCTGCTGATTGAAGAAGTGAAATAGCAGAGCCAGTTTACACAATGCTGAATTTGAAACCACACACTCTTTTAAAGCCAAACTTTAAAGAAATTCGGAATTTCCGAATTTCAGCAAAAAGCCCCAAATTATTATAGCCTTGATGTGATCATTTCGATTGGTTACAGAGTAAAATCCAGACAGGGAACAAAGTTTCGCCAATGGGCAACAAATGGCAGGTTTACAAAAGAAAACCAGATTTATATGCAAATGTCAAGTTGAACTTTTGATTTGCATAAATATTATTCATGTCTACCCGACATTCTTCTGCATATATAGTCACGATTAGCAGCTTGACTCTGATGTTGTTATTACCCTTCCTGGTGCAAGCTGAAAAGGTACTACGGCTGTTCCACTGGGTTCCTTACATAGGATTAACTAAATGCTTATTCAGCACATCAACAATTGGTCTGATTCCCCCGGCAAAGAAATTTCCTTTGGCAATTACGATCTTTCCGCCTGGCCAGGACAATGCCAGATCAGGGGAGCTGGATGTGAAACTGAATATTTTTGTGAAACTAACAGCAGACAGAGGTGCCAGAAATGTGTTTTGAGGCCCCAGCAGATTTCCCCTGTCGGTGTCTAGAATGCAGAACACATTCAATTCATCAGGAGATAGATTGTCAGCTTTTACTTTCATCCTGTGTATCAGAAAAAGAATAAATCCCAAAAACAATGCAACGGAAGCAAAAATGATCCCGAAGAGGGGCAGTGATCTGTGATTCATCCAGCCTGAGATCAATGAGTAGATGCCATTGGCTCCTATAATGAAAGTAACAAGAATAAGAACATACCTGAAGGTAGCGATCCATTTTCTGGATTGCTCCACCACATAGATCTTGTTTGATTCTTCAAATATCACACAACCGGAAGCCTGAGCCAGTTTTTTGTAGTTCACAGTTATTTCATCCCTCTTGTGTTCAGTTATCTTTGTGTATTCGTACTATACTTCTTCCTGCCATGGAAGCCAGATGAAAAACGGTAGTGGCACCAGCCTGTGTACAGGAAGAATTATTATTTGAATTGTTTTCAAGAATAGACCATGAAAAAGGCTGGAGCGTTAACTCCGGCCTTCGAATATTTTACCGTACTGTTAGTGTATTTCAGGTCTTTGAGGTCTGGAACCAGTGGAAGGCAGTGGACAGGTTATGTTATTCTCCTGATATTCTCAGTAGCCTACTCCATCCCTTTCAGACGATTAACAACATACTCATAGTAACTCCCCTTACGCCCCTGTACATTGTTAAGCATGGCTTCCCTGGTGGTATAGCCCATGTGTACGGCTATTTCTTCAGGGCAGGAAACTTTGAGGCCCTGCCGGGTTTCAATTGCACGGAAGTAAGAGCTGGCTTCTGTGAGGCTTTCGGGGGTGCCGGTGTCGAGCCAGGCCATGCCTCTGCCCAGGAGGGTGCAGGAGAGGTTGTGCTGCTCCAGGTAGAAGTTGTTGAGGGTGGTAATTTCAAGCTCTCCTCTTGGGGAAGGCTTTACTTTTTTCGCCAGCTCACAGACGGTGCTGTCGTAAAAGTAAAGGCCGGTAACTGCATAGTTGCTTTTTGGCTGTTCTGGCTTTTCCTCGATGCTTATTACTTTACGGTTGCTGTCGAATTCGACAACACCGTATCGCTGCGGGTCGGAAACTCTGTAGCCGAAAACAACGGCTCCGCCGTTCTCTACGCTCTTTGCTGAGGCTTGAAGAGTTTTTGGAAGCCCCTGGCCGTAGAAGATGTTGTCTCCAAGGATAAGGCAGGCTGGTTCCTTGTTGAGGAATTTCTCGCCTATAATGAAGGCCTGAGCGAGGCCGTCCGGGCTGGGCTGTTCTGCATAAGAAATTTCAATTCCCCATTGTTCACCGGTTTTGAGAAGAGTTTTGAAAAGAGGCAGATCATGGGGCGTGGAGATAAGAAGAATCTCTTTGATTCCGGCAAGCATAAGAATGCTCAGCGGGTAGTACACCATGGGCTTGTCGTACACCGGAAGCAGCTGCTTGCTTATGGCAGTTGTCATGGGGTGGAGCCTTGTACCGCTTCCCCCGGCAAGAATGATTCCTTTCAAACTGTTACCCCTTGATTGGTGTCGTTTCCGATAATACGCACTGGGTTAAGGTTTGTACAGAGGAGCCGATACATGGCAGTAATAATGAATCAAGATAATCTTGACTGGTGCGCTAAATATTATATACTAACTAAGGAAAAACTGGAATGAGGGAGAATGATAGAAACCACCGGTCAAAGTATTGGAAGACGAGTCAGGAAGCTTAGAGAATCGTGGAGCTTGTCGCAGAGGGAGCTTGCAGAAGTTCTGCAGCTGAAGCATTCCCAGAGTGTATCTGATATTGAGAAAGGGGAGAGGGCTCTAAAGGTTTATGAGTTAAGTGTGATAGCTAAACTCTTCCACGTCAGTATTGAAGAAATACTTGGTCTGGTAACACCGAAGAAGTCTGTAGTATTGTGGCGAGGCGATAATACAGAGGGATACAAAAAAGAAGAATCCAGATTTATCGAACGGTGCAACAACTACAAATTTATAGCAGAATGCACAGGCTCTAATCGAGGCAGTGTTCTGCCCTGGCTTGAGCACTACTCTCCAAAGGTAACAGCATTCGAGGAAGTCTATGAATGGGCGCATATGTACAGGAAAGCTCTGTCTCTTGGAGACAAGCCTGCGTGTTCGATCCGTGATGCTATTGAGGACGACTGGGGAGTGTGGGTATTCTACGACAGTTTGTCCGGTGGATCAGCTGCCTGTACAAAGGGAGACTTTGGTGTTGGAATTCTGCTGAATTCCAAAGAACCACGATGGAGGCAGAACTTCAGCCTGGCCCATGAGCTTTTCCATATTCTTACCTGGGGCCCTGATTTCCTGCCAGACAAGTGGACAGACAGTGTGAAACAGCGCAACGAAACTCTGGCAAATATCTTTGCCAGTGCATTACTGATGCCGGAAGAATCGGTCAGAGCCGATTTCAGAAAGTTGATTACCTCCGGCAGAGTACAGTGGTATGATATTATGATGCTGGCCAGAAGTTATGCTGTCAGTACAATTGCTCTTGTATGGAGGCTTGTTAATCTGAAATTGATTCCCAAGGACAGCCCGGATAAATACGAGTCTTCAAGTGAATTGCATGAAATGGACGATCGCCTTGATTGCAACAGCACTTTCTCCGAATTGATTTTGCCAGAGAGATATGTCCGTCTGGCATACAAGGCATACAATGACAGTAAAATATCAATTGGTCGTTTAGCCGAACTGCTTGAAACAAGTGTTTCCGAGCTAAGCGATGAACTGCTCAAGTACGATATTCAGCTTTACAACAATGCTTACAAAACAACGATTAGTACTTCTTGATTCCGATGTGGTTATTACCCTGCACCAGGTTGGCGTTTGGTCTGAGCTGCTCTCCATTTATGAAATATGGATGACAGAAACAATGGTTAAGCAGGAAGTCTTTTTCTACAGGGATTCCAATGGGGACAGAATTGATATTGACCTGATGCCGGAAGTAAAAAAAGGTAGAATTGTAATGCAGAGTGTAACAGCCAGCGAGAGCCTTGAAGTACTGAAGCTGTTTGATTCTCGAATGCGCTCTGCTCTTCATGCCGGGGAAATTGAAGCTCTGGCTGTTATACATCTTAAACAGGAGATTGATAATCTGTGCTTCTGTACCGGTGATGCAAAGGCAATGGAGGCTCTTGTACTGCTGGGATTAAGGCATCGAGGTGTTTCTTTGGAAGAGTTGCTTTCAAAGGTGGGATATACAAAGAGGATTCCAGTACACTTTTCAGAAACACGCTTTAAGGAACTGGTAAAAAAGGCATCAGCCAATAGAATACAAGGTAATGGGCTTTCGTAATTCATTGAATGTGACTTCACGGTATTGGCTGAGCGATAATCGTCTGAAGAGAGAAAATTAATATTCCTTACCGCATTGCCTTATGGAAAAATGTTACCGGGCGATAATTGTCGCCTGACAGGCATTCAGGTGAAATTGTGGCGATTGCCGTTATGGATATTCAGCAAGAAAATGAGGGGCTGTTTTTCTGCACAGGAGACGCCAAGGCAGTAGAAGCGCTTGTGCTAATGGGATTAAGAGGGGAAGAAGTCTTTCTGGAA
This sequence comes from Candidatus Fermentibacteraceae bacterium, assembly GCA_021162285.1. Classification (GTDB taxonomy): domain Bacteria; phylum Fermentibacterota; class Fermentibacteria; order Fermentibacterales; family JCC-6; genus Sabulitectum. The sequence goes on along the minus strand of JAGGYZ010000310.1, from coordinate 2,018 downwards.
CAGCTTCTGTCTGGAGTGAGTCTTACTAAAAAGATACCAGTTCATTTTTCCCGAAAAGATTTTAGCAGCTGTTGAAAGAGCATCAGCAAACAGGGTCTAGGATTGCGATAAAAACTAATTTGTTGTGCAATTGAGTACTAGCAGACTTCAGCTTTGAAAAATATTATTATTGTGAATCAGTCTGGGAAAACCTCAGAAGGGACAATTTGATCTACAGTAATTTAAATCCTGATAAAGCTCTTATATTTAGAATTGTTCATATCAGGAATGTTTCGTGGATATTAGCTCATGGTATGCACTGCCGAAAGAGCGATATTCAAGCACCTGGTTATTTTACAATAGGTAATCCCGAGTTGATAGAAAAAAGAACTGATGTTTCGATTCCTATACATCCTGGAGGTACACTGGGAGATTATGTCCCGTTTTACTTCACTCCATTTTCTCCCATGTTTTATAACATAAAAACCGGGTATGGAGGCGTTAAGAAAATACAGAACAGGGATATTGTCTTTTTTGCATCGTCATTGTCGCTATTGGAGGAAACCGGGGTAGAGTATGTTTTCTCGGACAGGCATGCATACCTGCGTGCAGCCAAGTTTTACAGCAATCGTTCGGCACTCGATGACCTGCCGTGGACAGATTGGCAGAATCGCGATTTCACCCGTGATCCCGGTGATCCATCAAAGTTTGAAAGGTATCAGGCTGAGGCTCTTGTGTATAAAGAGGTACCCCTGGAATCTTTTCAGGGGATTATCTGTTATGGTAAAAGAGAATTGGATGCAATAAAGGCAATGGTAAAGAAAAAGGGATTAGGTATGACTGTTCATCAAAGAGAGCGCTGGTATTTCTGATGATTAGATACACAACTGGTAATCTGCTTAATGCTGAAACTGATGCGCTGGTGAATACGGTGAATACTGTTGGAGTTATGGGTAAGGGTATTGCACTCATGTTCAAAGAAGCTTATCCGGAAAATTACAAGTTATACAAAGACGCTTGCAGAAAGAATGAAGTTCAGGTTGGGAAAATGTTTGTAGCTGAGCTCCATGATTTGATTGATTCGATAAAGTGGATTGTGAATTTCCCGACAAAAAAACACTGGAAGAATAAAACAAAACCTGAGTGGATTACTATGGGGCTTATTGACCTTCGACGTTTTATTCTTGAGAAAAATATTCAATCAATTTCAATCCCACCTTTGGGTTGTGGTAACGGTGGGTTGGATTGGGCTTTTGTTAAACATGAAATTATTGAAGCTCTTGGAGATCTACACAATGTGGATGTATTTGTTTATGAACCAACCTCAGTGTATCAAAACATTCCCAAAAGATCAGGAGTAAGCAAGTTAACACCGGCCAGAGCGATGATAGCCGAAATGGTAAGGCAATACTGGATTCTGGGAATCGAGTGTTCGTTACTTGAGATACAGAAACTTGCCTGGTTTCTTGAATTTAGAATTCTTGAAAAAGGCAGTGAGAATCCTCTCAACCTGCGCTTCTCTGCCGGGAGCTATGGTCCTTATACGAACCGGTTGCATCATCTTCTTAATTCTCTGGACGGTAGTTTTCTGCACTGCAGTAAAAGGTTGTCTGACGCTGGGCCTTCTGATACTGTGTGGTTTGATTACGATAGAAAAGAACAATTGCAGAAGTACTTGAACAATGATGATTTTAAGCCGTTTCGGGATGTTCTTGAATTCACAAGAGAGATCATCGACGGTTTTGAATCTCCTCTTGGGCTGGAACTGCTTGCAACAGTGCATTGGCTTATTGAAAGAGAGAACTGCGACCGCTCCGTTGAGGCAATTCGTAACAGCTTGAGAAATTGGCCTGGCGAAAAGTGGGTTTCCGAAAGAAAGCTGCGGATTCTCGATGAGCGCCTTATAGGAATTGCACTGGAAAGACTTTCTTAAGTTCTTTGCGTGTATGGAATCTGGTGGTGGCGTTGGAAGTGTCGGTGAAAGTAGAATCAAGCTTGATAGAACTCATCAATTGTGGCACAGGTTTTGAGAATCGGAG
>JAGGYZ010000137.1 GCA_021162285.1 Candidatus Fermentibacteraceae bacterium | reverse complement strand
CTGGGTATGCTTCTGGCTCCTGTTCTGGTAGATGTATTTGCACCAGGATTCAGTGATACCCCCGGGAAAACACAGCTTACCACACAACTTCTCCGTCTGCTGTTTCCATACATACTGTTTGTGGGTATTGCCTCTGTGTGCATGGGCATTCTGAACAGCCACAGGCACTTTCTGGCTCCTGCCCTCGCTCCTGTACTTTTCAATATTTCAGCTCTCCTGGGGCTTTTCGTTCTTGCCGGGATGTGGAAGGCTGACATGCCGGTATGGGCGTATTCCACAGGTGTACTTGTTGGTGGTGCTCTTCAACTGCTGATACAGGTACCTTTTATGAAAAGCAGAGGAATTAGCTTCCGCCTTGATTACTACTGGAAAGATCCAGGGTTCAGAAAGGTCCTGAAGCTTGCTGTCCCGGCTCTGATAGGTCTTCTGGCTGCAGAGGTTAACATACTGGTTGATCAGTTGATCGCTTCTCTTCTTGGAGAGGGCAGCGTGGCAGCTCTGTCTTACGGTCTGCGTGTAACTCAGGTTCCACAGGGAATTTTTGCAATCGCTCTCGCCACTGCGCTGCTTCCCACGCTCAGCAGACAGACAGCCATGGGCAAATTCGATGAGGCAGGCCGTACACTTGGTTTTTCCACTCTGGTTATTACCGGAATAATGCTTCCTGCAGCACTGTACCTGATTGTAATGGCCGAACCTGTTGTAAGGGTTATGTTCTTCAGAGGTGAATTTTCAGACACTTCCCTCAGGCTTACTGCAGCATCACTGCGCTTCTATTCTATAGGCATGGTTTTCTACGCTGCAGTGAAAATAACCGCCCCTGTTTACTACGCTCTGAAGGATACGAAAACTCCGGTGAAGATCGCCATAGGATGTATGGGGCTGAACATAGTTCTTAACGGCGGTTTCACATATATGTTTATGCAAACCGGTATTGCTGAACCCATTGCAGGGCTGGCCCTTGCCAGTAGTATTTCATCTATGGTTAACCTGTTTCTTCTTAAACGGTATCTGAAAGGTAGAATAGGAAAAGCCGGGGTTCGCGCGAGATCATGGTCGGCACTCTTGTTCAGCGGAGCTGGAACGCTTCTTCTTCTCATGTTTCTGAAGCCGATTGTTTCTAATTACGCACTGTCCGGTATTGTCACCGGGGTTGCTTCTCTGGTCTTGTCCGGAATTATTGTAATGATTGTTGCTGTGGGGCTGTTCTCTGTTACTGGCGGAAACCAGGTAAGGCAGACAGTTATGAAAGTGATCAGGCGGCGTGACAGCTGATTCTCTTAAAAGCGCTGTATCAGCGGCTCCCGACCTGCCGGGTGTGTACAGTTTTCACGATCACAGGGGAAAAATACTCTATATTGGAAAAGCCAAAAGCATTATCAGTCGTCTTCGGGGACACATTTCCAACCCCGGAGACCTGAGGCACAGGATACTTCTGGAAAAGTCTGTTACCGTTCAGTGGACCGTAACAAGAACAGAGCTTGAAGCACTGATCCTTGAAGCAGAACTTATCAGAAACAACAAGCCACCGTTGAATGTGGATCTTCGAAGCTCAAACCGATACCCGTGGCTGGAGGTAACAACCAACGAGGAATACCCAAGGCTGGTAATAACCAGAAGCCCGGACAGATCTGTAAACATTCCCAGATTCGGTCCATATCCGGATGCCGGGAATCTCAGGTCTCTCGTTGCTTTTCTGCTGGAGCTTTACCCGCTTCGAAAATGCACAACGGTACATTTAAAGCACCGTGAACGCCCATGTCTCATGGGGCAGCTTGACAGATGCCCTGCACCATGTACTACCCATGAGAAGAGTATATACAATCAGAAAGTAAACAGGATTATCTACATGCTTCAGGGGCACTGGAGCAAAGCACGCCAGGAGATTGTTCGGCAGATGAAGCAGTCCTCATCATCTCTGGAATATGAGAGAGCTGCGGAGCTGAGAGATCTTCTGAAACGACTGGATTCTTTCGGCTGGCCAGCACCTGAATCTGTGAGAGATACGGTATCACGCGATGTGATGGCGGTGAACGGAAACTGGGGTATCATCATCCAGGTAAGGAACGGAAGGTTTATGGGGAGCCTGAGACTTCCTTTTGGTTCAAGGTGGAAGTATGCCTCCCGGGAAGAGAGGATCTCCATTCTGCTGAGGTCGTATTACACTGAAACCGGAGATATACCAAGGCAGGTGCTGCTTGCCTGCGAGGCTCAGGATTCTGAAGTGCTCACCCAGTGGCTCCGGGAAAAGAAAGAAGCAGCCGTTGATATTCTGGTTCCTGAGCGGGGAGATCTGAAATCTCTGACAGATGTAGCACAGAGAGATTTGAAGCACTTTCTTATCAAGCTGGAGTGGAAGCATCCCGCAGGCAGGGTGGAACGGCGGGAGGCCGCTCTGGAGGCTGTTGCAGATATACTGGGGCTGGAAGCTCCTCCGGAATGGATGGTGTGCCTGGATGCATCAACAATACAGGGGCACGCTTCAGTTGCAGCACTGGTCAGTTTCCGTCACGGGAAACCGGATAAAGAAGGTTACAGAAGGTTTTCAATGCCGGATGAAATCGCACAGAATGACCCCGCTATGATAGGAAATGCCGTTTCAAGGTTTGCATCCCATCTGGAGGAAGAAGGCCCTGATGTTTTCCTCATAGACGGAGGAATAACGCAGCTCAGGGCGGCCTGGGATGCCGGAGCACAGCTTATGCCGGGAACCAGGTTCGTTTCCATTGCCAAAAAGGAAGAGACTCTTCTGATCGCGCCGGAAGAAAAGACAATAAAATTGCCGGACAATGCACCACCTCTGCTTTTGCTGAAGGCAATGAGAGACGAAGCTCACAGATTTGTTATCACATTCCATAGAACAAAACGGGCTAAAAGCTACTTTCATTCCGCACTGGACGATGTGCCTGGAATCGGTCCTGCACTGAAGGCAGCCCTTCTTAAAAATTTTGGCAGTGTTGCCAGAATAGGTGCAGCTTCTGTGGAAGAGATCGCTTCGGTGCCTGGTGTGGGGAGAAAGAAAGCATATGCGGTAAAGAAGGTTTTGTCTTGATTATACTGCTCATTCTTATTTCTCTGACCCCAGTCTCAGGTGTTGTATCCGGAGGCAGGGAAACAGCGTTTTCCATGGAAGAGGGGCTGCTGCCTCTTTCTTTGTGGGTGTACGAACCATCGATTCCCACAGACAGGTCAGGTACATTCACGGAAATTGTATTCCACGGTCTGGACAAACAGAGCTTTCGGGTTGTTTCATCAGGTGAAACTGCTGGAATACATCCACTTGCAGCATCAAATATAAGAGAGAATGGTTATGCCTTTATGGCATCTGCAGGAGATTTCCTTGCGTACGGTATAAGAAGAGAACAAACAGCCAGCCATGTGCTGAGTTACAAAAATGTTGCAGTTGATTTCCGCGGTTCATCGTTTCAAAATGTTCATGCCTCAGGTGAATACAGGGACAGCCTGTTCCTGATTGCCGCAGGCAGGAACGCATCCGTATTCGGGGTCTCTTTTCCCGTTGGTAACAGTTTTAGAGTAGGTCCGGCGTACTGCACCGGAAGACACGGAGGGAACCTGTGGTTGAGAGCACAGGTCCACAGCGGCCCCTTCGGTTTGGTATCTTTTCCGGCAGTTGACGAAAATACCAGCTACAGACGGATTTACGGAACGGTACAGTTTGGCGGAGTACAGCTTGTGTACGGCTGGAACGGGACAAACCAGTTTTCCAGGCTTTCGTTCAGTACCGGGGATATGAGAACCGAATTGACACTGCCGATACCTGGACTAATGATGGAGTACCGTCCTGCAAAAACTGTGTTGTTGCTTGCATCGTGCAGAGAAGAGGGCTGGTTACAGGGCGAAATCCAGGGTGAGTTTCATGGTATTACTGCAGGGGCGGATATTGTCAGGCACCCGGGAGGTACTTACAGCTGGGGGCTCAGCGCTGGTATTGCAATGGGTGACAATCTATTAGACCCGCAGTTACGAATTGAACACCCGTGGATTGCAGAAAATGCGGTCAGTTCTTTCAAGTATTAGTATATTTGGTGCGTTAACAGTTTTGGGAGATGCCGGGATGGTGGAATTGGCAGACACAGCGGACTTAAAATCCGCTGCCCCACAAGGGCGTGAGGGTTCAAGTCCCTCTCTCGGCACCACTCTGGAGGAAAATGTCTGAAATAAGAAAACTGCCGGATCACCTGATCAATCTTATTGCCGCAGGGGAAGTGGTTGAAAGACCGGCTTCGGTGGTAAAAGAACTGCTTGAAAATGCACTGGATTCCAGAGCTACTGAGATAGAAATAGAGCTTGAGGCCGGAGGTCGAAAACTCATTGCCGTGCGTGACAACGGAGAGGGTATGGACAAACATGACCTTCTGCTTGCCATTCAGAGACACGCCACAAGCAAGATTTCGGCTTCATCGGATCTGAACGATATTACAACACTGGGTTTCCGCGGAGAAGCCCTTCCAAGCATAGCCAGTGTTTCAAGAATGACCATACTTACCGGCAGAAACAACAATGGATGGAAACTGTCGGTTACCGGCGGCAGAGTAGACTCCATGGAGCCTGCAGCTAGAACCAGGGGAACAACAGTTACCGTTGAAAACCTGTTTTTTAACCAGCCGGCAAGAAGAAAATTCCTGCGTTCAGAGTCAACAGAACTGTCGTGGATCGAGAGAATTGTTACCGGGGCTGCTCTCTCCAGAATTAATTGTTCCTTTTCACTTAAACACAACGGAAGAAAAGTGTTAACACTTCCAGTCACCAGTTCAACTGCCCAGAGGTTAAAAGACCGGTACGGGCTTTCAGACGGTGAGCGATGCGTTGAATCGACAGGTCAGAGTGACGGTGTCACTGCGGAACTGACTATTTTCCCGGACAGAAGATGGGCAAACAGACGGCACCAGTACATTCTTGTCAATGGAAGGCCGGTTACAGCTATTCAGATCAGTTTTCCGTTGCGTGAAGCATTTTCCGGGCCGGCAGGAGATCCTCTTATACTGTGTTCCGTCACCGTAGACCCTTCTATGGTAGATGTAAATGCCCATCCGGCAAAGAGAGAACTTCGATTCAGAAAACCCTATCAGATAGAAGCAGCAGTGAGGTCTGCAGTTCCAGGAATAGCGGCACACAGGGTAGACAGCACAGTTTCTGCCATCCCAGTCTCCGGTCAGTCGCATGTCTCCTACTCCACTGAGGCGTACACCAGACAGAGCCGTGTTTCTCCTGGAGCTTATCAGACCGCCATGGATTTTGAAACACCGGTTAAACGCGAAATGGCACCTTCGGAGAACAGTGTGAACCACTGGGAAGATTCTGTTGAAATAATCCGTATCGCCGGTTCCTACCTTGTAACAGAAACTGCTACAGGCCTTCTGATCGTCGATCAGCACGCTGCACACGAGAGAATCCTGTACGAAAAAATCATAGAGTCTGTTAAAGGGGCGATGTCTGCAGGACAGCAGAGGATGCTCCTTCCAGAAGAAATTACTGTTGATGAACAGGAAAAGCATATTCTTAAAGTCTACAGTTCAATGATAAAGCAGGCCGGCTACGATTTCAGAATTACAGGTGATACTCTTGAGCTGCTCAGTGTGCCGGTTGGTATTAAAAGGGGGACAGAAGCTGTAAGAGAAGTGTTGAAAGCCCTGGCAAAGGGTGTTGAGGTTTCAGAGACAGAGGCAGAAAGAATTGCCTCGGCCAGCGCATGTGCAGGAGCAATAAAGTTCGGTGACAAAATTTCCATTACAGAGGCGAGAAATCTGTTTCATACACTGTTTACCATGAAAGATCCGTTTCACTGTCCCCATGGAAGACCTACCATGATAGAACTGCCTTTCAGTGAACTGGAGAATCGCTTTGGAAGATAGAATCCCGGTAATCGCAGGATGCACTGCTGTGGGGAAAACGGAAGCAGCAATGTTCATTGCAGGGAACAGGCCTGTTGAAATCGTAAGTGCTGATTCCAGACAGTTGTACAGAGGAATGGATATAGGTACAGCAAAACCCTCTGCCGATCAGCTAAAAAAGGTTCCCCATCACATGATAGATGTTGCGGATCCCGACACTCTCCATTCATCAGTGTGGTATGCGGAAAAAGCTTTAACGATAATTAACCGGATTTTTGACAAGGGTTCAATTCCTCTTGTTGTGGGTGGTTCCGGGTTATACATAATGTCACTTGCCGGACTTCTTGATTCACTTCCATCCAGAAATGATGTACTCAGAGAAGCTTTATCGGCAATTGAAAATCAGGTTCCCGGCGCACTTCACCGTCTGCTGAAAAGTCTGGACAGCGAAGAAGCAGCTGGAACCGGAAAAACAGACATGGTAAGGCTGGTCAGATCCATGGAAATAGCCCTGTTAAGCGGTTCGATCCCATCTAAGCTCAAACAGGGAGGAAGGCCGGACAGCAGATTCAGGTTTGTCTATATAGAGAAAGACAACACTGCTCTCAGGGAAGGCATAAAGAAAAGAACTTCATCGATGTTGTCTTCCGGACTTGTTGAAGAGGTAAAAGGCCTGCTCCTAAAAGGTTACCGGCGTGATCCTGTTCTGGGGGCTACAATAGGGTATTCAGAGATCATTGACTACCTGGAGGGGCAGTGTTCCCTGCAGGACGCAACCCTTGCAATAGAAACACACACATGGCAGTATGCCAGACGGCAGAGAAACATGTTCAGACGCCTTCCAGGCGTAGTGTCAGTGAGTAATGACCCTGTGGCGGTTGAAACTGCACTGTTCGGTGAGAGGAGAACTCGTGGATAGGGAAAAGGATTTCAATGCTGATCATCTGCCCCTGGAAGAGGTACTGATTGAGGAAATAGATGGTATTCACGCGCCTGAAAACTGGACTAAATCAGATGGGGATGATTCACCGGATAAACCTCCGGTTGTCATAGAGGAGAGTAGAGGTTACTCTCTTGTTGGAAACCATCGTACAGTATGGAATTTGAAAATTACCGGGAAACTCATGGCCAAGTGTCTTGTGGTCAGAAGCAACGTTCATGTACTTCCAGCTCATAAACTGATTGACAACTGCACAGAGGAAGCCATGCTGTTCGAAGGAATTCTCAGGCGCAGTATCGTACCCAACAGAAGCCGCCTTGCCGACATGCTTGGGTATTCCAGAGCAAGAATTACTCAGTTGCTTAATCAGCTGAAACTTCCTCTGAACATTCGTCAACAGGTCCTGCTTACTGATGATGTCAGCGAGTTCAAACTCAGACCGCTTCTGAAATTTCTGGATGATGATCAGAAACTGCAGGCAGGTTTTAAGAAACTCATGGACGGTAAACTGTCCGGCAGACAGATGGCTGACTTTACAAATTCAGAGGATTTTCAGGATTCCCGCGTGACAATTGCTGACACGAAACCGGAAACACAGAATCCTGTTGTTATAAACGGAGGTACAGATGGTTCAATTGCAGAACTGGAAGGAGTTTTTGCCTCCAAAGAACCGGAAGAAATTGCAGAACACTCCGGGGTTACTGCTGTCTCCAGAAAAACTGTATCACCAGTTGATATGGCTGTTGTTCTGAAAGAACTCGGTAATTTAAGGGAGACAGGCTGGAGAATCAGGGCTGCTGAATACATGCTTCCGCCTGCGGAGAGGGAATTTCTTGAAGGGGTCTCAAAACTGCGCTCAGGACTTTATCAGGAAGCGATGGACATACTGGAGAACATAGTTTCCGCTGATTCCGAACACCATCTGGCCTGGTTTTATCTTGGTAGATGCTCCAATCTCACAGGTTCACTTCAGGAGGCTGAGGAGTATCTCAGAAATGCAGTTTCCAGGAGTAAAGACAATCCCGACTATCTGGTAGAGCTGGCTGTGGTTCTTGAGAAGCTGAAGAGACATTCCGAAGCTGAAACATTTTACAAAAAATCAGCGGTTATAAGAAAAGCACTGGCAGCGGGAAAATGAACAGGTTTGTGCTTGCCTGTGTTGTTATGTCTGTGTCGTGTGCAAAGATTGTGGCTCCGTCAGGAGGTCCTGTAGACGATGTTCCTCCAGAAGTAGTTTCTGTAAGTCCGGAACCGGGGTATACGCAGGAGCTGCCAACCAGGATAACCATTTCCTTCACTGAAAAAATACGGGGCACAGCTGGAAGCATCATGGTGTATCCCGGTGGGGGATGGGAAGTGGAAACAAAAGGTTCAGAAGTAACAGTTACCGGTGAATCCGTCGGTGATCTTGTGATGATAACTCTGCCTGCCACCCTTGAAGACCTCCGGGGAAACAGTATTGCCAGTCCGAGAACACTGGTATGGAATACTGTCCCTGCAGACAGTTTTGCAGAGGTTACGGTGAATGTTCTTCGTGATGGATCAGGTGGTGTGACCTCCAGTGCCCGCTGCGACTTTTTTCTGTATCCAGATACCTCTTCTCCTGAGATAACCCAGTTTCCAGACAGTCTGGGAGTGGTAAATGCCGATTGGCTGTATCCCGGTGATTACAGGGTTGTGTGCTACGAAGACATGGATCAGAGCCGGAGGTGGGACCCTGACCGTGAGCCCGGATACGAGGATGAAATCTCTCTTCAGCCCGGCAGCAGGGAGGAAATGCTTATGACAATGACCATAGTAGACAGCATAGGTCCCCGTATTTCCCAGTTGCTCGCTATGGATGGGTGGCACATTGAACTGCTGTGGAATGAACAGATAAGTCCCCTTGCTGAACCAGGTCAGGATGTAACTGTGACCGGGCCGGACAGCCTTCCTGTAACAGTTTACGGGTTGAAGTCATCACAGGGAAGAAGCTCAACGGGAAGAGTAACAGTGTACACAGGCGAGCTTTCAGACACGGTATATTCCATTGCTGTCAGAGGTATAAAAGATCTTGCCGGAAATCCTTCCCTTCCTGACACACTGGAGTTCTGGGCTGTTGATTCTCTTCCCGGAACACAGCTTGCCGTTCAGTCGGCATATCCGGAGGATGGTGGAATTGATGTACCGTCTGCAGGACCTTTTTTCATCTCCTTTACAGACTGGGTGGATGAAGCAGCTGCAGAGTCTCTCTACACTGTCACAAGGGTGGCGGACAGCACAGTGGTTACAGGTGAGTTCACACGCACTTCAGCAACGGCATTTTCTTTTATACCGGAAAGAGAACTGCTGGGAGAAAGACAGTATCGCGTTGACTTCCGTTCTGGGATGGTGTCTCTTCAGGGTGATTCCGTGGGCGGTGAGAGCTGGACATTTGTTCCCGCGTGGAGCGATCAGCCCGGTAGCATCTCGGGCGTGATAACAGGCACAGGTGCATCGGTCGTTACAATAGTTGCAGCTCCTGCAGGAAGCGGGGGAGATTTAATGTCCGGAGAATACACGACAGGCAGGTATATGCTGGATGAGATTCCAGGAGGCCGATACACAGTTTCTGTGTTTGTTGACTGGAATTCGGATGATGTGTGGAACCCCGGTGAGCCCTATGGGGCGTGGCCCGGCGTTGTTGAGGTATTTCCAGGTATAGAAACACAGGATATCGACATACAGGTGGTTCCCTGATGGTATTCAGCCCGGAGCAGAGTTTCGAGAGTGTGAAGTGCACAGCATGCGGAATATGTTCACTTGTGTGTCCTGAAGATTCTATAAGAACAGACGAATCCGGTGTTGTCATTTCATTTGAATCCACATGTATAGGATGCGGCCACTGTGGATGCTACTGTCCGTCCAACTGTTTCAGTCTTCCCGGGGAGAATCGGGGACTCATCCCGGAACAGGAACAGCTGCAAAACCTGTTTGAAAGCAGACGGTCTGTAAGACACTTTCTGGAAATGCCTGTTGAAGAAGCAGTTATCCGTTCACTGCTTGAACCTGTGGGCTTCAGCCCCACAGGACAGAATGCCCAGGGTATCACAGTGGAAGTAATTCTGGGGCGGGACAGGATACGAAAGCTCGTTGTCGACCCTCTTGTGAAGCTGATTCGTATCCTTGACTGTTTTCGGCTTCTCTCTTTGTTTGCCGGAAAATCCAGAGCAGCGGTAAAAAAAATAAGAAACGGGGAAGACATCATCACATGGAAAGCCCCCTGTGTTCTGCTGTTTCGCGCGCCAGCAGGAAACATTACCGGAAAAACCGATGCAGTTATTGCAGCATCAATGGTGTCGATAAAAGCAGAAGCAATGGGTCTTGGAACTTTCTGGAACGGTGTTGTTCAAGTGGCTTCAGTTTTCCTGAGAGTTAAAAAAAGCCAGGCAGTTCTGTGCGTTGGGTATCCTCTGCTGAAGAAGTATCAGCGTGTTCCCGCGAGAAACTGGGTCCTAAGCTATGGACGCCAGGGGAGATCATCGTGAAGGTTTGGTCTTGCCTCACTCTTTACCATGATATTTGACCAGCCAAGCAAACTGGGAACGCTGTACAGTGCCATATCTATCCTGCTTATCCGGTACTCATTTCCCTGTGTCTCGTAAAGCCGCCTGAAATTTCCCACTGCTCCGTCTACAAGGTAACCCTGCAGAACGGCAGGGCGTCCATCATACTCCATTGCAGCAAGAGTACTCTCAGCACCTGAATTTCTTGGAATTTGACCGCCCGGATAGGCAACCACATTGATCTGCGATGTTCTGAGACCAAGCTTCCTGTGGAATGAATTCAGAGCTGGAATAATCTGTTCCCAGTAGCGTGACGGAGGAAGTCTTGTGAATGAAAGGTGGTCTGCAGAATGGTTTCCTATGCAGTGACCCATGTCTAGAACGGCGTTAAGCTTCTCCTCTGTGTTGTTCCCGAAAGGAACTTTGTCCCAGCTGATGAAGAATACAACACCGCGGCCAAAGTCTGGATGCTCCTCTATGAAACTGTTTACAATTGCCACAGCACAGTCCGGATCCAGATGCTCCTCACTGTCTGTGTATCTGAAGTTGTCTTCCCAGCCGTCATCAAATGTTATCATAAGAGGTCGTCTGTTCATAGGAACTCTTCTCAGCCCGTCTTCTATGTCAGAAGGAAGTATCAGGAAAAACCCGGCATCGTAGAACTGCTGCAGATCACTTCTGAGTCTGTACGGCGTAGCACTGTACTTGCTCTGAATGTTCGTAATATGATGGTACGTAACAACGGGAATCCCGCTGGCATAGTCTGAAAACTCCGGTACTGCTCCGTACTCAAGCTCAGGAGCACTGCCGACAACAGGAACAAAACCTGCCAGAATCAGAAGCAGTGCCGTCACAGAGGTATCACCGTAATGCGGTCCAGGTCGGTGTCTACTTTTCCGTCGACGAAAACGCCTATCTGACCGGTGGGAGGCAGACTTGTTCGAACCACCTGAACAAGCTGTCCGTTAACAGAAAAATCCGTGTAGTTTCCATGAACCTCTGCAGTAAGTTCCACATCGGTAAGTCTGTACGGCAAAAGCCTTGAAGTTTCAAAGGCATCCATACCCATAACTGGTATCCAGAGCCCGTTCAAACACCTTTGCACCGTGTACTGGCCTCTTCCGTTGACACCCAGCAGGAGAAAATTATTCTCTCCGTCTGCCCGCAGAACGATCCCGATCACAGAGTGCGGCAACGCATCGGTTACATTGAACACCGCCTGAACAAGACCGTCTTTCACGAGACCTGACCTGCTGAGAAGAACGACCGGCTCATCGAAGTAGTGATTGTCTATGTGAAGGGCTCCGTTGTACACGCTGTACGAAATCTCTGTTCCGAACGGTCTGTCCAGAACGCTCTGAAAACTGCAGTTGAGAAGCGTGTCCTCAGGCGCAGGAGCCGGCTGATCTGCAGAGACCTGGTGAACTGTTTCTTCAACTGATGCAGGAATCTCTGCAGTAGATGCCCCTACAAAAAACCCACTGGTCTGCTGAGTTGATCCGCAGGCCAGTGCAAGCATTGCTGCAACAATAATGTATATTTTCTTCATAGAGCAATTTTCCTGTCTTTTAGAAAGAAGTTAGTGGTGAAAACTATTGCATTTACCGTGTTCTGTCTAGTGTTGTACCCGGTGTCAGGCTGCAGCCAGAAACCGGAGACGCATCCACCTGTCATCCAGCAGGTTACAGCCACGGATACAGGATTTGTTCACAGGCCCCCGGTTTTCAATGTAATACGACCGGACTCTCTGGAAGTTCCAGTACTGTGGATTCACAACTCGCCACTGCTCATCAGAACAGTTACCTCTGAGTTCACAGTCGGGATCGGTGATACCATTGTTTCCGGAACAGATCCCTTCTTTTCAGTGGAAACCCAGCGGCTGCAGATGGCCCTCAGCATGGCTGAGGCTACAGGTGACACTGTAGCTGTTGACAGCCTGGCGGCTCTGCTTGCCGATTCATCTGCCGTTGTGTTCATAACATCACCTGTGTCAGGTATCATTGAGAGTCAGGCAGTTCAGGGTAGAACACTGCAGCCTGGAGATACTGTTGCCACAGTCACCAGTTCGCCTCCGGACTCTGTTTACATTCTCTCGCCTGCGTACCATCACATCAAGTGGCCTGAAGGTCTTGAAGGGTGCAGAGCAACAGATCGGGGACTTCGATGCACAGGACCATGGCCAGGTGAAACTGCCACACTTCCGGGAACATGGTCGCTTCACCAGAGGTTCATCTATGAAAAGGATCTTGATTCTTTTGTTATCGCAGCAGCAGGAGACACTTTGCCTGTGGCAATCATCGGCTACACAGATACATCAAAAATTATTTACTCGTCTTTCCCTCTGGATTCTGTGGCTCTTATTCCCTGGTAAATCTGTTTACCCTCACATGACAGGATGAACCAACACCGTTTTTGTCGTAGTAGTTCTGGTGGTAGTTCTCCGCCTGCCAGAAGTTACCTGCAGGAGAAACCTCAGTGGCAATACTGTAACCACCGTTTTCAAGCACGGATACCAGCTCGTTTATCACAGAAAGCTGTTGTTCTGAGGTATAGAAAACAGCTGATCTGTACTGTGTTCCGGTGTCTACTCCCTGACGGTTAACCTGCTCCGGATCGTGCATTTCAAAGAACATCATGGCAAGTTCCCTGAATGAAACTGCAGATCTGTCAAAAACTACTTCTACAGTTTCAGCATGACCGGTAGAGCCGGAACATACATCTGCGTATTTGGGATCTGTGAAATCACTGCCCATGTAACCGGACCGGGCGGAAAGAACTCCGTCTGTGTGGTCAAAACTGTATTCTACCCCCCAGAAACACCCTGCTGCGAAGTAGGCTTTTTGTATTCTCTCTTCCGGAATGAACACCATTGAGACAGAATTAACGCAGTGTCTTGTATCGGTTTCTGTGTAGCCTTCCCCTGAGAATACATGCCCGAGATGTGCTCCACATGAAGAACACAGTATTTCCGTTCTTACTCCGTCAGCGTCAACTCTTCTGGTCACAGCACCCTGTATTTCCGTGTCAAAAGAGGGCCAGCCACAGTGCGAGTCAAACTTGGCGTCCGAAGTGTAAAGCGCGCTGCCACACCTTCTGCAGGTGTATATACCTCCATCAAATGTATCTACATAAACACCGGTATACGGTGGTTCAGTCCCGCCGTCCAGAATAACATTCTGTTCTTCCTGTGTAAGATCTCCGTGTGCCATCTTTGTTTCTCCGTTTAACATGAATGCTGTCATCAGAGCTGCTCCCGCTGCAACAGCCAGAGTCGCTTTTGTTTTCTGCATGTGCTGCCCCCTGTCCGGAACATAACCCTGAAAACAGCGGAGGTTCCAAAGTTCCTGTACTGACTATATTCGTCTATCATGGGAAGGGTTTACCGTAAACGAGAGGGGACTTTTTTGTCCGTACAGCTATTTGATTTCAAACCAGGTTACGACTGGGACCGCATACAGACGAAAACACTTGAAAAGTTTGACTTGTGGCGCAAACAGGGAAGACTGGGGTTTCTTGATCTGCCGTACAACCTCACCCTCCACAGGGATACTGCAGATCTTGCGGAAATGTACAGGCGTAAATACGGTATTCTGTTTGTTGCAGGTATAGGAGGGTCGTCTCTGGGGCTGCGGGCAATACTGTCTGCTCTGGACGATCGATCAGGCGGAAAAGTCGTGGTGGTAGATTCACCGGACTCCAGGGTGATAAGCCGTGCAGTTTCAGAAACTGCACAGGGGAACTCTGTAATAACCGTTGTGACAAAGTCCGGCGGAACTGCGGAGACGCTGTCTATTTTCATGGAGCTTCGCAGAAAGCTGGGGAATGATGCGCCTGTGATCGCCATTACAGATCCTGTGAACGGCCAGTTGAGAGAACTGGCAGAAAAAAGAGGATGGGGTACGCTGCCTGTACCGGCAAGTGTGGGAGGCAGGTTCAGTGTTCTCTCTCCTGTTGGTCTTTTCCCTGCTGCTTTTGCCGGAATTGACACTGCAGGGCTTATCAAAGGTGCTGCCGATGTTGTTGAAGACTATGATGCAAATGGCATAAAAAGCCTTGCTGCCGTGCTGGCCGGTGCGTTTCTTTCTAAATTCAGAAGCCATCCCGTTCATGTTTTCATGCCCTACTCGGATTTTTTATACGACACCGCTCTTTGGTTCGCCCAGCTGTGGGCAGAGAGTCTTGGTAAGCGGCTGGATATGAGCGGAAACAAAGTAGCCACCGGTCAAACTCCCCTTGCATGCAGAGGACCTGCCGATCAGCACTCGCTTGTTCAGCTTTTTATGGAAGGCCCAGCAGACAAAGCAGTTACGATTGTTACGGAAGGCAGTCCCGAGGACACGGCACCACAGCCCGGAGAATTTGCAGATCAACCGGCAATGAACTATCTGGAAGGCAGAAGCCTTGATGTTTTAAGAATGGCAGAGGCTGATGCCACTGCCACAGCTCTTTCCGAAAGAGGTCTTCCTGTAAGCAGGATACACATTCCCGGCATCAATGCCAATTACATCGGGCAGGTATTTATGGCTCTGGAAATCGCAACAGTTCTCACAGGGCTTGCTCTGGGTATTGATCCTCTAAACCAGCCGGGGGTGGAAAGAGGGAAAATACTGACCTACGCAGCCATGGGCAGGGAGGGATATTGATACTTCTTGCAGTTGCAGTTCTTGGTCTGTTTCCTGAAGGTTACACCTCAGAATGGTACTCGCTTCTCCAGAGCCGCTACCTGAACGGTTGTTCAGCAGACTATCTGGCTGCTGGAGAAAGCGGCGTTCTTAACGGCGAACTACCGATGGTTGCCATAGGTTCCCTGCCGGAAATCCCCTGGTCAGATGCACACATGGTTGATCCGCTTGCCAGTGGAATATGGGGCGGAGGCAAATGGAATATTTCAGTGGGGAACAGGAGTTTTCAGGATTCTCTGAGTATTTCGAGAATAGGTCTTATGCAGAACACGGAAGATCACAGCAGATACATTTTCAGACTGGACAGACCTCTTCCGTGGGGAGCTTCCGGTAATTTTGAGATTCTAAGGGAAGACACACTACGGTTGTTTTCAGCTGTTCTGAACAGAGGCAGTCTGAGTATGCGAACCATGAGCTGGGAAGGTCGCAACTACGGCTGGGGTTCTGTGGTTGGATGGACAGCACCGCGTCTGTACGCCAGAACAGGCTTTTTCAGGCTGAACCCCGGCGACAGACGCCCTGAAGTTCTTGTCGGTGGAAGTACCGCTTTATCGTCATTCACCTTCGAGGCCGGTGCAGCAGCTTCCCTGGTAGACAGCACCGTGCAGAGCCGGGCTGTGGCTGGCATTTCATCTATTGCGGGCAATGCCCGTTTTTCGGGTTACTTTGAATACGCTGATGAAGGCAAAGGCTTCTGGGGCGGAGTAACTGTTCCTGTGAACGGTATAGAGCTTTCTGCGGCAGTTTCAAAACCAGCGGGAGATAAACTGTTTCAGATGACAGCACTGAGGCATCCCCTTTTCAATCTGGTGGGAAGGTTCGACGACGAGATTGTTGCAGCAGCAGATGCCGAGGCAGCTATGGGTTTTTTCCGGGGCAAGGCTGCAGCCAGCTGGAACTTTACCACAGATTCGCTGAGTGTTGTGTCGTGGATACTTGTGGGCAGAGACTGGTACAGAGGCAGGTTTGAAGCAGGTCCAAGAATAACGACAGGTATGAACTCCGCTGGAGAATTCAGTGAGACACTTGATGCTGTCCTGGGTTTTACTCTTGTTACATTTTCTATTTCCACAGCTGTGGAAGATATCACAGATGCTACAAACAGAAGCTGGTCTTTTGGAATAACCTGGTCTTACACCGATCAACCCCCGGTAACTCCCGTGGGAGAAACGGAAGGCGGGCGTGGAAACTGATACTGTAAAAATAGCCGTGCTGGCTTCTGGAACAGGGTCGAACTTCAAAGCTCTTGTAGAAGGCGATACCGCGCCGGGAGTTGTTGATGTTCTTGTTACGGATAACGAACGTGCGGGTGTTCTCCAGCTTGCAGATGAGCTGGGAGTAGAGGGAAGGTACATGTATCCCGGAAAGTTCAGAACAAGATTTGGAAACGCAGAAGAAAAGCAGTGGGCTGACTTTCTTGAGGACAGAGGTATTCAGCTGGTTTGTCTTGCCGGTCTTATGAGAATACTGAAAGGCCCTCTTCTTGAGGCATTTCACGGCAGAATACTTAACATCCATCCTTCGCTTCTTCCTGCATTCCCCGGCCTCGATGCACAGGGACAGGCTTTCAGGTACGGTGTGAAAGTTGCCGGGTGTACTGTTCACTATGTTGACCAGGGCACAGACACTGGCCCGGTAATTCTGCAGAGAGCTGTTCCGGTGTACGAATCAGATACAAGGGATTCTCTGGCTGCAAGAATACTTACCGAAGAACACATGATCTATTCAGAAGCGGTGAAAGCCCATTGTGAAGGAAGAGCAGTATATTCCAGGGTTGTAAGGCAGCAGAAGGAGTAACATTTCTTATGAGCAATCTGGTTATGGCCCTTGCTTTTCTTTTGTTTGGAGGAGCAGATGACCCGCTTCCATCAGGTCCGGCATTCGGTATTTCGGTGAACGGCATTCCTCTGCAGTCGCACATGATGGCTTTTACAGCATCTCCACACGAAACTGTTACCCTTTCATACAGAGATTCTCTGAACTGGTCCGTTCCCGGGCTGGGTTTTATTGGAACCGGGAAAGAGTTCAGTTTTGATCTTCCGGGGTCTCACGGTACATACACCGTTACTGCTTCAGATTCGGAAACTGTGCAGGAGTACATAATGGTTGTTCCCCTGAACAGAGCACAGTTCAGAACTGCTACTCTGAACTCTTTTCCTATCGGATTCTATGGCGATGGTAACACCAGGGACAATCTTCCTGACAGGGGTTTTATCGAACTGTGGTCCGGTATGTTTGATGCCAGAATTTCAACACACCTCAGTTTCTCGGATTTCCTCGGGCATACAGAAGGCGGGTGGCCCCAGTACATGGTTCTCGACCTGAGGCTTGTACACAAGCTGGAATGTGTTTTTGAGCAGGTTGCCCTGTTGTATCCTGAGGCAAGAAGCATACACTGTATAAGCGGTTTCAGAACTCCCGCCTACAATGCGGCTATTGGTAACGACACAGGTTTCAGCCTTCATCTTTACGGTGCAGCAGCAGATTTCTGGATTGAAGGGTGGCCCGACAACGATCTTATAGACGATCTGGATAGAAACAAGCGGATAGATGTTTATGACGGAGAATTTATTGTTGATGTTACAAGAGCGCTGGAGGCTGCCGGAGAGGTTGCCGTGGGCGGAGCGTCAGCGTACAGATGGATTACCTCCCACGGGCCCTTTGTTCATCTGGATACCAGAGGCAGTGCGGCTGTGTGGCAGACCAGACGGAGTCTGGTAGACAATCCTGTCATTTAATTGGAGTGTGTAAATGAAGATTCCCATTGTTGTGTTGATCTCTGTTCTGACAATTGCTCTGGCAGTCAGTTTAACTACCGTGTACCGCATGGATGAAAAAGTTGACTTTATGAGAGACATGGTAAATGAGTACGGTACCAGGGTAGAACAGGTATCGCTGCAGAGAGATACACTGGTGGCAATAAACGCAGCCTTCGCTGCAAGGGAAGATTCCCTGCCGGTTCTCCGCCACACAGCTGACTCTCTTCAGGTTCGCCTTGATGAGGTCGAACTGGTTCGTAACTACATGGGTTACTATCTGATAATAGATACCGGTCAGAACAGATTCCACCTCAGACGGGGAGGGCTTCTGGTGCGTTCTGGGTACTGTGGTACCGGCAAGGGCTGGACAGAGAACGACAGCGGGCTCGTGTGGAACTTCACAACACCACAGGGGTTGAGGTATGTTGTGAAAAAGGGTGAAAACCCTTACTGGTACAAACCGGACTGGTACTGGCTGGAGCAGGACCTGAGACCACCCAGACCCGGTCAGGACATTCTTATTCCCGACAGCCTGTCGTGGGAGGAGCAGATCGTTTACTACAACGATTCGCTCTCATCCAGTGAGCGGGTGTGGGTACGGGCTGTTCCCGGGGCCCTTGGCAACTTTAAGCTTGATCTCGGGGGCGGCATTCTTCTTCACTACGGAGTGGGAAGAGGACGGAATGTCAGCCACGGGTGTATCAGACTGGGAACGGCGGATCTTGAAGCAATTTACAGAGCTTTACCGGTTGATGCCCCTGTGTTAATTTACTGAGAAAGAGGCTGAAATGGTATCCACAATTGCAGGAAATTCATCTAAGCAGCGGAGGCGGAATGTTGTTCTCATCGCCGGGACCCTCCTGGCAGTGCTTGTTCTGATCTATTTTCTAAGCCCCCGGGATTCGCAGGTGCTGCAGCAGAGCCCGGAAACTGCAGTTCATCAAACGGTTCCAATAACGGGATCTGATGAAGCAGTTCTTATTGCGGAAATGCCTGATCAGTGGCTTCAGGCTTCCGGTTCTTCCAGTGGTAACCCTGCGTGGGCACCTGCTGTGGTTTCTCCATTTGACACTCTCTGGAGCATTTCCACCGGCAGAGAATTATTTTCCCCACCAGCATTACAGGGAAACATGATCTTTATTGCCGGAAACGATAAAACGCTTCGAGGAATCAACCGAACCACAGGCCAGCAGATCTGGTCAAGAACCGTTACATGCGGTTTGTCCGGCGGCGTTGCTGCTGATTCATCTGCTGTTTACTTCAGTGGACAGGATGGTTACATGTATGCTCTGAACCTGGAGACAGGGTCTGAAAAGTGGAGAACCGGTCTTGGATACCACATTTTCACAGATGCATGCGTGTTCTGCGACAGTCTTATTCTTTCTGGCAATTCCATGGGTTCCATAGCTGCTCTCAGCCGCGAAACCGGTGATTTAATCTGGAGTGACACGATGGATGGCCTTTTACTGGGTCCGGCATTTTCTGACAGCACAGCTGTTTTTTCAACAGAAGCAGGGGCTGTAGGTGCATGGAATCTTTCCGGCAGTACCCTGTGGTCACGAGGATTTTCCTCGCAGCCATCAGCTCCATCTATAGAGTCCGGTGTTGTCTATCTTGGTTTTTCTTCCGGGAAGGTTCTCGCCCTTTCCCTGCAAACAGGAGAAACAATATGGGAAACTGCTCTTGACGGTGTCCAGGGAAGAACAGTGGTTTCGAGACCGGCGGTATACAGAGACTCTGTTCTGGTTGCGGGAACCTGCGATGGCCGGGTGTTTTGTCTGGAAGCGTCCGGTGGAACCCTTGTGTGGGAAACACAGCTTGAAAACTGGATATCGCTAACGCCGGCAGTTTGTGATACAATCGTTTATGCCAGCTGTGATGATGGGAAACTGCATCTCCTCAGCCTGAACACAGGTCTTCCTGTGGACGAAATAGAAACCGGTTCATATTCAGGAACACCACCGATACTCTCCGGAGGTGTATTGTATACAGGTAACTCCGCAGGTGTATTTACAGCTGTATCGGGGACCGTCCCCGGTGCAGAGAGCACAACGGAAGAGGAATAATGCCAAGTGGAATAATACCAAGTGGGTATGCTCTGGTAGCAGGTCTGTCAAACACTGGAAAATCCAGTCTCCTGAATGCCCTTACAGAAACAAGCATTTCCCCTGTTGCTCTGCAACCTGCTTCAACAAGAATGCCTATCACAGCAATCTGCACTCCGGGAAATGCGCAGATCTGTTTTGTAGATACGCCACCGCTTGAAAGCGGCTATGACTGGTCTATTATTGACTGGGTGGATGTGGTTGTACTTGTGGTGGATATAAAGCAGTTTGACCGTGATCTGGAAAAACCGGTTGTAAAGCATTTCCTCCGCCGGGCAAGGAGCAAACCTGTGGTGCTTGCACTGGGCAGGAGTGATTATGTTCATCTGGAACACAGGGCTGCGTATGTATCGAGGGCAAGATGCACCAACAGGTTTACCGACATAGTTCCGGTTACACCACCGCTGAATTTCGGAATTGAAAAGCTCAAGAATGCGGTTCTGCAGAACATTCCCATGAGAAACAGGCTGTTTCCCAGAAACATAAACACCCTTAATTCCAAGCGTTTCCTTATATCGGAACAGATCCGCACACAGCTGTTCAGCATACTGCCCCCTGATGTCGCCGGAGAAACAGCAGTTCAGGTTGAGGAAACATCTCAGCGTGACGGCAGGCTTTATGTAAGGGCAAATCTCATTGTATCAAGGGCTTCGTCAAAGGGAATGCTCATCGGGCGAAAAGGTCAGACACTGGACAGAATAAACAGACTGTCTCTTGATGCTATCGGAGAGTTTACCGGTGAAGATTGCAGGCTGGATCTCTGGGTCAAAGTTCGAGAGGCCTGGACAGAGAACAAAACCGACCTGCTTGAGTTCGGCTATGTCTGCTGACACGCAGACAGCATGCCGCATCAACATACAAGACTTCGAAGGCCCTCTCGATCTTCTGCTTTTTCTCATAAGAAGAGATGAACTTGATGTTACCACAATTCATATGGCCGAAGTGGCCGATCAATACCTTGATTACATAAGGGAGGCTGAAGAACTCAACCTGGATATTGCCGGAGAATACCTGGTCATGGCAGCCACTCTTACCAGAATGAAGAGCCGTCTTCTTCTTCCTGTAGAGAGAGCAATAATGGAAGATTATGAAGACCCCATGGATTCTCTCATGAGGCATCTTGTGCTGTACAGGGCATTCAAGGAAGTGGCGTCAGAGCTCCGTGAAAGTGAGTCAATATGGAGGGATGTTTTCACTCCTCCAGGGGAGAGGGAAAGATATCAGGAAAGTATCACTGAGGTTGATCAGGAGCAGACCTCTCTTCTTGACCTGCTTCTCGCTCTTGAGAACATGAGCGAAAAGAATGCCCCTCCGCCTGAACACCGGATTCGCAAGCCCCTGCTTTCCCTATCTGAGTGTGTTGCAGTTCTTGACAGAGTACTCTCAACAGAAAAGCGAAGAAAATTTACCGATGCAGTGGGGGAGAACGCCGATCAGGCTGTGGTCGTTTCCTTTTTTGTTACCATTCTCGAGCTTGTGAAGCGGGGCTGGTTAACGGCGGAACAGAGATACCCCTTCGCTGAAATCACAATACAACGAAAAGAGGAAAGGTGGGAATAAATGCTTGACCAGCTGGCAAGGCAGGTGGAAGCTCTTCTTGTCGCCTCGGAATCTCCCGTAACACTTGAAAGAATCTGTGAGCTAACCGGTTGCGGTACCGAATCTGCCGAGCAGGCAGTACAGCGGATCGAGATGGAACTGGCTTCCGGGGGCCATGCAGTTGTTGTAGCCAGACTTGCCGGAGGTTACAGAATAGTAACCGATCCCGACCTGGGTTACATTGTTGCTCAGTTGTTTGAAGGGAAAAGACACAGCAAGTTGTCGAGAGCATCACTGGAAACGCTGGCTGTGGTAGCGTACAGACAGCCGGCAACACGGGCACAGATCGAGGCAGTTCGCGGCGTGAACAGTGACAGTGCAATGCGAACCCTTCTTGAACGGGATATGATAAAAATTGCAGGAAGACAGGAAACGCCGGGGAGACCGCTTCTGTACGAAACGACTTCCAGATTTCTGGAGTACTTCGGGCTCAGTGACCTGGAACATCTTCCAAGAATGGATGAAATGGAGAGCCTTTTAAAGCTTTCCGCTGATGATATAGAGCGGATGGCTTCAGAACTGTCAGGAGATGAAAGTGACCAGATCCTCTAAAAAAACAGTAACGGCAGATGCCGACGGAATGAGGCTGAACCGCTTTGTTGCCAGATCGGGAATTGCAAGTAGAAGAAGATGCGATGAAGGAATCAGGAATGGAATGGTCACAGTTAACGGCAGGCTGATAACAAATCCAGCCGAGAAGATATCACAGGGAGACCTGGTACTGTGGGACGGAGCTGCTGTGACACTTCCGGAGTTGTTCGTCGCCGTAATGAACAAACCATCTGGCTATGAAACCACAATGAACGAAGGAGCTTCAAGACCTGTTTCTCAGCTGTCGGTGGGAATGCCCAGAGGAGCGGCTCCGGTTGGACGTCTGGACATAAGAACCGGCGGACTTCTTCTGTGGAGTAACGATGGAGAACTGGTTTACAGACTAACCCACCCTAAGTGGAAGATAGAAAGGGAGTACATTCTGATTCTGGCCAAACCTCCTGAACGAGAGGCAGTTGAGAAAATGCGGAAGGGTGTCTACATAGCCCCGGGAGAATTTTCAAAGCCCGGGTCTGTTGAGAAAACAGGCTCAAAAACTCTCAGTGTAGTGCTTACCACCGGAAGAAACAGGGAAGTCAGAAGGCTTTCCAAGTTTTCCGGAATTCCCCTGATTGGTCTTGAAAGGGTGCGATTCGGTTCTGTGCATCTGGAAAACCTTCAGCGGGGAAAGTGGCGGAAGCTTTCTTCAGAAGAGACTACTGCTCTCTGCAAGGCTGTGCGGCTGAACAGATAAACACCTGGTGACCTTGACGGATGAACCTGTATTGAGGATATTTGCCCAATCTGAAAGAGGGGATGTGAATTTGACTGCCTGAGATTATAGCTGTAGATGGCCCTGCTGCTTCCGGTAAAAGCACAACAGCGAAGCAGATAGCGTCAAAATTAGGTTTTGAGTATCTTGACACCGGCGCAATGTACCGAGCGTCGGCTTTTCTAGTTTCAGCCTCAGGCACAGATCTGTATGATGGTAAATCATCTTCCGCCATCCTTCTTCAGCACTCAATTGAAGTTTCAAGTACAGGAATATTTCTCGATGGAAAAGACATCTCTGAGAAGATAAGAACTCAAGCTGTCGGTGAAGCGGCAAGTATCATCTCAGCTCACCGTCAGGTAAGAGAGTATATGGTTTCTCTTCAGAAGGCTTTCGGTAAAAAACACAACACTGTAGCCGAGGGAAGAGACATGGGAACAGTTGTTTTTCCTGATGCTGCACTTAAAGTTTACATAGTGGCAGATATTGCTGTAAGGGCCATGCGCAGATTAAAGGATCTCGGTCACCGCGACATGGACCGCATGGTTCATTCAGTATTTCAGAGAGACTACAGAGACCGTAACCGGAAGGAAAGCCCATTGCGACTGCCTCCAGGTGCACTTTGGCTTGACGGAACATCCATGACGGTAAGTCAGCAGGTCGAATTTGTTCTGAAGCATTTCAGAGAATTGAGCGGTAGATGAAAAGGTCGATTCTTGTGGACATCATACTAAGACCTGTGATAATTACCCTCTCTGTGGTGTTTTTCAGAATGAAGGTAGTTAACAGAAGAAATATTCCCAAAGACGGCGTTATCATAGCTGGAAATCACATCTCTAACTGGGATCCGCCTTTTATTGCTGCTGCTGTCCCCAGGGCAGTGCACTTTATGGCCAAATCCAGTCTATTCAAAACCCGCTTTCTCTCGTGGTTCATGCAGAAGCTCGGTGCATTTCCTATCAACAGAAGGTCTGCAGTGAATTCAGGTGCATTGAACACTGCAATAGATCTTGTTAACCGTGGCGCTGCAGTTATTATTTTCCCCGAAGGAACAAGAAGTAAGAACGGTAAACTGCTTCCGGCAAAACCAGGAGTAGGCTATATAGCACATGCCACTGGAGCGCCGGTTTTGCCTTTCTTTATGGAGGGTATGGATGATCCACTGGCAACGCTTTTTTTCAAATCAAGATTCAAAGTAACATTCGGACAACTTATATCTCCAGGGGAACTCGAGGAGCAGCATAAGCAGGGCGGTCCTGGAAGATCTGCCGGATACATTCTAGAAAAAGTCAGGGAAATCAAAGATAGAAACGAACAGGAAAAGAGGAAGGATCGTTAAATGAGCGAAAAGAACGAGTTTGTTGTTGGTTTAACCGACGAAGAAATCGAGACCATTGAAGGTCACGATTACACAGCCAGTGAAAGAAGTGATTTTGAGGCTGCTTATGCAGGCACAATCGCAAACTTTACTGTAAAAGTCGGAACCATAATTTCAGGCACCATCCTGAAAACCGCAAACAATGAGGTTATTGTTGACCTTGGTTACAAGAGCGAAGGTGTTATTCCTCTTCAGGAATTCCGCGATGAAGACCCTCCTCAGCAGGGAACAAAAGTGGATGTTTTCGTGGAGAGCCTTGAAGACACTGATGGAAGAGTTACCGTATCAAAAGAAAAGGCACACTTCCATACCGTCTGGAACGACATAAAGGTTGCCTACGATGACAATCTCATCCTCAAAGGCAAGGTTATCAAGCGCATAAAAGGTGGACTTACCGTTAGAATTATGGGTGTGGATGCATTCCTTCCAGGTTCTCAGGTTGCCCTCCGTCAGGTTCCCAACCTGGAGAAGTTCTGCGGGGAAGAGCTTGATTTCAGAGTAATCAAACTCAACAAACGCCGCCGCAACATTGTTGTGAGTCGCAGACAAGTTCTTGAAGAGGCTAGAAGCGAGCTGAAAGAAAACCTTATCAAAGAGCTTGAAGAAGAGCAGGTACGCAAGGGTATCGTAAAGAACATCACAGATTTCGGTGCTTTTGTCGACCTTGGTGGTATCGATGGTCTTCTGCACATAACAGACATGAGCTGGGGAAGGGTACGCCATCCGTCTCAGCTTCTTACAATCGGTGAAGAAATCGATGTAAAAGTTCTTAAGTTCGACAAGGAACGCGAGCGGATATCCCTTGGCCTCA
Organism: Candidatus Fermentibacteraceae bacterium; assembly: GCA_021162285.1. Taxonomy (GTDB): domain Bacteria; phylum Fermentibacterota; class Fermentibacteria; order Fermentibacterales; family JCC-6; genus Sabulitectum. The sequence continues at coordinate 4,835 of JAGGYZ010000137.1, read as the reverse complement.
AGCAACTCCAGCCATTTCCATGGGAGGGTGTTGCCGATCGTTACTCTCCCGAAACAATGGTTAAAGGAAAAGTTGCCTCTATCACAGATTACGGCGCCTTTGTTGAAATCGAACCCGGCGTAGAGGGTCTTATTCACATTTCTGAGATGTCCTGGACAAAACATGTGCGCCATCCCTCCAAGATACTCACCGTTGGAGACGAGGTTGAAGCTGTTGTACTCAGTGTTAACGAAGAGGAAAGAAAGATTTCCCTCGGTCTTAAACAGACCATGGAGAACCCCTGGAACTCCATTGAGGAGAGGTATCCCATCGGCTCTTCAGTTGACGGTAAAGTACGCAACCTCACTAATTTCGGCGCATTTGTCGAGATAGAGGAAGGTATAGACGGTCTGATTCATATCTCAGACATGAGCTGGACCAGAAGGATCAGTCACCCATCCGAGATCGTTCAGAAGAACCAGCCGGTAAAGGTTGTTGTTCTCAGCATAGACAGGGAAAACCACAGAATCTCTCTCGGCCTCAAGCAGACTGAAGAAAACCCGTGGGACTCCATGTCTGAGCGTTACCCTGAAACTACTGAGGTAAAGGGCAGCGTTACACAGATTCTCGATAGGGGTGTTGTAGTTGATCTTGAAGACGGAATTGAGGGTTTTGTTCCTCTGAGTCAGCTTGGCTGGGAAGAGCTTGAGAACCCTGCAGCAGTTATTCGCAGAGGGGATGTTCTTCCTCTCAGAGTGATAGAAGTTGTACCTTCAAGCCGCAGAATTGTTCTCAGCGTAAGAAGCTACTTCAATGGTCGCCCCATGGAAGAGCTTCAGGAGTTCAGAACATCCCTTGAGGGCCGCCCTGCAGATGAAGTAGAAGAAGTTGTTGAAGAGCCGGTAAAGGCGAAAGCCTCAGAGAAAACAGCAGTTGAAGAAACAGTAGCTGAGGAAACAGTGGCTGAAGAAACAGTAGCTGAGGAAACTCAGGAGTCTGAAGAGGAAACTGTTAAAGCAGCCGCAGAAACTGCAGTTGAAGAGGAATCCGAGGCTCCGGAAGAGCCAGCCACCGAGTAAGGGAAATAGCCGTGGCGCAGTCCGCTGCGCCACGGCACACATTATGAACCTGCCGGATAACGCTGCTGTGTTCGGCTACACCCTGGGGTGTCGCCTGAACTCTTTCGAAACGGAAGCTCTTGTGGAGGAACTGGTTGATGTTCTTTCTGGAAGAAGGGTAACAACTCCCGAAGAAGCAGATCTGATACTGGTTAATACCTGTGCCGTAACCGCAAGAAGTCAGGGGAGATCGCGGAGAACCGTAAGGTCCTGGGCTTCCAGATTTCCCGGGAAAGAGATAGTTGTAACAGGTTGTGTTGCAGCTGTAGCGCCTGAAGATTTCAAGGACATGAAAAGTGTTACTGTGGTACCGAACACCGAAAAACACCGAATTCCGGAGATTGTGGGTCCTGCCGGCTCTTATGGAAATCTTCCGGAAAACTGTCTTTTCCCGATTTCTGCTCCGCTTTCAACTTCAAGAACCAGGGGGTTTCTGAAAATTCAGGATGGGTGCAACAACGCATGCACCTACTGTATTGTTCCCCTTGCAAGAGGTGGTTCAAGAAGTCAGCCTAAAGAGCTGGTCCTTAAACAGGCCAGGGAGATGGTGAATGCCGGTTTCCGTGAAATTTCAGTAACTGGTGTGGATATTGCTGATTACGGACGAGGTCTTTACACAAATGGATACGGGCTTCCAGAGCTTGTTGAAGAACTCCTGGAAATAGGCGGTTTCCGTCTGAGACTGGGCTCAATTGAACCTATGTACCTGACTGTAAAAACCCTTGAGAGGCTTGCACTTCCAGGGGTATGCAACCATTTTCACATACCTTTTCAGAGCGGCTCCAGCAAAATTCTGAAAATCATGGGAAGACGGTACGGCAGGGAAGAGGAGGAAGAGCTTCTCAGTGCAGTTACAACTCTTTTCCCGGACGCATGCATTGGAAGCGATATCATTGCAGGTTTTCCCGGGGAGACACAGGAGGATTATCAGCAGAGTCTTCGGCTTGCACAGGACAGCAGGGTAAACTATCTGCATGTGTTTCCTTTTTCACCCAGGCCGGGTACGCCGGCTGCTTCAATGAAACCTCTGCACACGGAAAAGATAACTGTCAGGTCCAGAGAACTGAGGATGGTTTCTGAAATGTCCAGAAAAGAATTTCGCAGAAACAACATGTCGAGTACCAGGAAAATGCTTGTTGAAGGAAGAAAGAGAAACGGAAGAAACATCGGATTTACAGACAACTATATTCCGGTATATGCACCGGACGGATCAGTGGAAGGGGAGCTTACAGAAGTGGTTCTCTCTGAAGACAGTATCTGCTGGAGTTTGAGATAATGCTTTGGGGAATAACAGGATGCAGCGGTACTGGTGCTTCTACTGTGGCCGAAGTCTGGAAACGAATGGGGGCTTCTGTGTGTTCTCTGGACAGCGTTGGTCATGGTTTTCTTGAAAAAACCGCAGTAAGGGAAGCTCTGGAGAAAATACTGTTGATTGACGGTATGGCTGCCATGTCGGCAGATGCCGTCAGGAAAGAGCTCAGGGAGAAGGCTTTCTCATCGCCTGAAGTGCTTCAGGGTATAAACAGCGTTCTGCATCCCAGGCTTGTGAGATGGGTTACAGTCTCTGCAGGTGTGTTGAAAGAAAATAGAGGAGTTTTTGTTCTTGATGCAGCCCTTATATTCGAGCTCCGGCTTGAGAAGTATCTGAATTATGTTGTTACGGTTACAGACCAGCTGGAACGTGTTACATCAAGACTTGCGCACAGGGATGGTGTTTCACCTGAAACCGTTTCCGGAAGGTGGAGAAGCCAGCTTGCTCTGGAGGAAAAAACAGCCAGATCACACTTTGTCATAAGAAACGCAGATACCGAGGATATTTTGAAAAAGAACGCAGAACAATTCTATACAAGGGTAATTCAAAGGATGGAGGAACCGGGTGGCACACAGAACCAGAAAAAAGCTTACTAAGAAAGAAATCGAGCGGGATCCCATCGGAGAGAAACTGGAAGCCGGTGTGATTTTTATTCAGGCCCACTTCAAAGAGGTAATTGCAGGAGTTGCTGTACTGCTGGTTTTAGTGTTGGTATTGCAGTACTTAGGTGCAAAACGAAGTGGCGCTTCAGATGAGGCAATGGCAGGTTTTATCACCGCAAGTCAAGTTTACACACAGGCCCTGAGTTCTGCCGCTGGCAGTCAGGCCGAACAGGCTTTTCAAGCTCTGGATGCAGCCTACTCATTGTCTATGCAGACATGGAATAGCAATCCCCAGAACGACTGGGCTAGAAAGTCAGCAGTTCTCGCTGCGAAGATAGATATTGTTCGGGGAAACTACGATGCCGCTATCACTACTCTTTCAACTGTGCTGGCAGCAAACCCGGACAATTCCATAAAGATCCCGGCGCTTCTTCACATGGGAATCGTTCTAGAAAACCGTGGAAGTGAACAGGATCTTACCAACGCAGTTTCAGCCTACCAGGAGCTCTTAACCATCAGCGATGAGAATGCTCAGGTTAATGCTGAAGCGCTTTTCGGACTCTCAAGAACATACTACGCACAGCAGAAATACACTGAAAGCCAGGAAGCCATGAACAGCGCACTGGCGCTGGCTGCAGACACAACAACATTCGAGGCGTTTCAGATAGAAAGACTGGCAGCGGTAGCAGGGAACTAAAGAGGAGCGGGCTCGAAAGGGTCCGCTTTTCCATGACAAACAATGTCCGATAATGGATATTATGTAAAGTAGGAAACTTTACATAACATCATCAGAAAGAAAGGTAGGAAACTTTACATAATATCATCAGGGAATACAGAAGCAAGCGTATTTACGAAAACATCAGGGAAGAGAAACAGGAAACTACGCAACACATCATCTGGAAATACAAAGGCAAGATTCTTTACACAACACTAATAACAGCATGGATATGATTACTGAAACGAATTCTTAATCTCAGCCCAGCTGTGCCTTAAGAGTGTAGCGCTGCCGCTGGTTATGGTCAAGGCACTTATTGTCCAGTCCATCATTGCAGAAGCACTGTAGCTTGATCCTGCATGGGATACGAAAGTAAGATAGATATTATCACCGCCATTTACAGGTACTTCTACCACTGCAGACATGATACCTGTTCCCGCTGCAGAACTGTCAAAACCCCAGGAGTGGCTTTCAAATTCCAGAGTATGCATTGAACCGCCTGCAATTCCCAACCTTGCCCACAGGCTACAGCTTGACTCACCGGTAGAATACCAGCCGTCGTAATTGTGCTCACTGTATAAATATGCAGTTATCATACAAACATCAGGTGGAATTGTTAAAGTATCTGAATACATTTCGGAAGTCTGGGACTCCGATCCGCTGCTGCTCTGAACATACGAGTGAGCTACGGTGTCGGCAAAATCCCAATACTGATTGGCTTCCCAGCCATTGGGAATTACATCAAAATCCCAGCTCCATAAAACCTCAGCTGAAGAGATGGCAGCTATCAGAAGCAAGCAGAGTAAGTACTTCATTATACACCCCTTATAAATGATGTATCTAGGATAGAGGCTTCCTGAACAGGCGTCAAGCTGTCTCATTATGTGTTAACAGATCTATCTCTTTCTGTTGGCAATTCCCAGTATAAGCCCGAGAACAAGTGACCATGCAGCAGCGAGACCTACCTGAACATCATGGTTCTGAATGCTGAAGGTAACGGTATGTGCAGGAATCCAGAACCATACAAGGCTCTTTATTGCAATGGCCATGCCCTTGTAGCCTTTTGTTCCCTGAAGAAAGTTGTCTTCCCATCTGTGGAAGAACATCAT
>JAGGYZ010000117.1 GCA_021162285.1 Candidatus Fermentibacteraceae bacterium | reverse complement strand
CAAACTGCCAGGCATATGTAATGTACATTAACCCGAACGGGGATCTCATATGGGACGGATACTGGGGTAATGACAGCTTCACTAACTTTGCGCTGAGAGCTACCTGGAACGGCAGACGTTTCAATATTCTTGCACACGGTACTGATGGTGGTACAGGCGCACCACATGTTCTTTGGTTCAGCCCTGATGGAACATATCTTGGAAGAGAAAGAATCAATGCGCTGGCATCTTACTATACCGGCAACGGCCTGGCCAACTCAGACGAAGGTTTCACTTTCACCTCGAACAGTGGATATGTAAAATCACCACAATATGCAATCCTGAGCTATGTAGACTCCGGTGGAAGGATTTCCTGGTCAACTCATGTGGAAGATTACCTGACAAGGGGAATGTGTGTTGCACAAACAGCTGCAGGCAACTACCTGTATGGAGGGGGAGAAATATACTATATCAACCCAGGCCAACCCTGGTGGACTGGAGACTGGAGGGGTGTTCTTTATCTGTTCAATGAACTGGGTGAAAAACTGTGGTATTTTCCGATTACTCTGGATGAATGTGAACGCCTGGATGGAGTCATTGAAACATCTCCTGGTGGTATCCTTGCGTGTGGAGGCAGCTCTACAGATTCATATCTTTACTGTTTTGAGGACAACACCGGTATAGAAGAGTCCCCTTCTTCCACTGTCTCATTTTCAGTTTATCCGAATCCTTTCTCCGATTCTGTATCCATGGATATTAAAACAGAGAACAGCCCCGAAAGCATACACATCACGATTATGGATATCGCCGGAAGAACTGTTTACCAGACCACAATACATGTTCATGAGGCTGACTCTTATACAACCAGCTGGACCCCGGGATCAGGAACTCCCCGCGGATACTACATAATCACAGTTGCCACAGCTACCACCATAACTTCAAAAGCCTGCCTGCTGCTGTAGAGCTTCTCTGCATCTGTTTCTTTCCCGACAGTGAAGGAGTTGATCAGGCTCTGACGAATTTACAGACAAAGGGTTGCACTACCAAACGAAGTCAATTACGGGCATTTCTATTACTTTTGTCTGTAGGATATCTTCACCATAGCACAAAGTGCTGTCTATCTGAATTCAGGCAACGGCATTGCTTTCAGCCTTGCAGAAGTGGCACACGATCAAGCAGGATTTCGTTAATAGCGATTAGCTCTTCTAGAAACTTAAGGTCATCAAACGGTTCAGCATCGTATTCTACTTCATTCCTCATTGCATGAGCCTTACTGAGCAATGCAACTTCACCCCCGAGTTCTATTGTGTGACTTAAAGCCTGAAAGACTACATACCTATTGCTTGATGGCCTATAACCATACCAGCGTAGTGCCGCAAGCGCCAAAGCGAACGAGGCTTCGTATGCCAATTGGAATCTGCTTTGAATCGATAACTCACTCCTCATGGAATCGGTATGAAACATCTTTGCTTTCTCTATCAATTGTGAAAATTCTGTCTCGGATCTTTCGAGAGGAAGCAGAAGTTCTAATCTCTCAAGGTTCTCTAATGTCATGCTCAGAACCTTTCAGAAATATCTTTGGCTGATCAAGTACTCTTTTTACAAACGGATTTTGTCCCTCAACCTTACTCTTCCATTCTTTGAGTGAGAGAATCTTGACACTGATGGTCCTTTTAATGTCTTTCTCTACGGGCTGAAATGCATTTAATATATCTGTGTATCGTAGTTCTTCCCCGATGATCATGATATCAATGTCGCTGGATGCGTTATCTGTTCCTCTCGCAATAGAACCGTAGATAAATGCTGAGCATATTGAGTTCATGTATGGGGTCAATGCTGATTGCAGTGGGATAGTTAAAGCAACAGTTTTTATCACAATACCGTATAACTCCTGGAATACAGGGGATTCAGCATTTGCATGGTAAAACTTCGTTCTTCCTATTATGTCCTCATTTACCAGACCGCTTTTTACAAGCCGCATAATTATGCGATGTACAGCTCCTACACCTGAATTTGCCAGACTAATTATCTCTGACATCTGGAATTTTCTATTCGACTGTCCGAAGAGAAGTGCGAGTACTTTTAGTTGCACCTCTGAGAATAGACTCTGGGCTATCCCCATTGATGGATAGACAGCTTTATGTGTTTTCGCAGGCATAATCTTTCTTCCCATATTGGGAAGAATACCACCCATTTGGGGAATATGCAAGTGGTTCATATGATTAGACAGCTAAATGGAATTACGAATGGTCGTAACAAAAACGAGTTAAGAACCCGGGGATAACAATGGAGTTCATCATCTCAGAGCTCTTTGACAAGAAAGAATCACAGATGGTATCCCACCTGATTGCCAGTTGGAAACTTTTCATCACTTGGATCACAAAGCTCAATGAGATACAATTTCATGGTGCTGCATGATATTACAGCGCTCTAGGATGCTCTATCCCGAACTTCGCCAAGGGACTTTACATACCGCAAAAGAATAGAATCTTAACGGAACAGGAAATGATGATGTACTCTTCCAGATGGATACTGTGCGAAACCCTCAACATTATGAGTACAAATTGAAAGAGGAGAAATCTTAAGAATCCTCTACATACTGTGTACCACGGCCATTGTTAGTAAAACATTCTAATGATCGTCTGCAAAAAGGCCTTTAAGAAGTTGATCGATGACAGTTGCAATACGTTGATCAGGTTGGGGCCAGGAACTGAATCTACTGTACATGTCGGACATCAGAGCAGAATCATCACCGGCCTTAAACTCATCCTCAAGAATTTCAATTGTCTTATTAACGGTTTTGATTGAAAAAACAGATCTAATCTGCTTACCTAAAATGTAGCAGGAAGCAAGTTTGTCATCGTACCCCGCTTCTTCCAGAACAGAATGGTACTTGCCATAAAGATCCTTTTCTGAAACTGACTTCAAGACGTGGATAAGAAAGTATGCCAGATCTCGAGCATCATCAATACCCCTAATAGATCGCCTGTCTTTCCATGCAAACAATTTAAGCACGAACTGTTCTACATAACCAGCTAATTTTATTTCAAGTTCGCTATTTACAAGGAAGCTGATTGCGGAGAGAGATGCATCGTCAAAACCCAGTACATTCATCTCAAAAGCATCATCTGAACCCCAGGTGTACAATTCATCTGGTTCTGAAAATTTCCCAAAAGGTATTATGTCAACTGGTATGCCGCTCCTGCGGTGAATGAGTCTATGCTCTTTCTTGCTATCTGGCTGAAACATATACTTCTCGCATAGAATTTCACGGAAACAGGTATACTCATCCAGAGATTTCACACAGATTGCGATATCAAGATCGTATGTCGCTCGTCCGATTGGAGCTTTAAAAACTTCTTCACATAGAAGTACTCTGGAATATGCTCCGCAGAGAAACCAGGATACTGCAAATTCCGCGGCAACGGTATCAATAGCAGAAAGAACAGTCTTTTTATCGTCATCAACGGTTACTCTATACAATAAAGTTCTCCCGGATCATCTTCACAGCTTCCATATTCCTCTCCCCACCCTCTGCAAGAAGTTCAGCACAGATAAGGATGGGAGGAGCAATGGGAGTTCTGTTTATTTGAAGGGCTTCTCCCTTCCAGAATCGATCCATTAGAGTGAGGTTCCCCAGCGGGTCTGCTCTTAGCTTCAGTGCCTTTGCCAGTTCGCGAATATCCCCATGAATGTAAAGGACTCCATACTCTGGGTGAAGGTGTTTTGTAAGCACTGCTGCTGCTGTTTCTCCACCAAGTAGTACTCCATAGCGGTTGAGATCTTCTTGAATCCACCAATTTCTATCAGGAGCGGTAAAGCGTTTGGGATTAAGCTTCGGCCGCATCTCGGTGGGGTATGCCTCCAGCCACCGGTTTACCAGTTTGTCGCGGTTCATGATTTTCCGCTTGTGCTTGTACACTCTGATGTAACCCAGCAGTTTCAGATCTCTGAAAGTCCACCCTACTGTACCAAGTGCTACACCTGCAAGGTTGGCAATTTCTCTGTAAGTAAGATTAACCGCATCTTCGATTGTAAGCAGAGTAAATATCACTTTGAGTTTTGTGCCAACGAATACATTAGCCGGTTTCTCTTTTGTGGTTCCCTGTGGTTTGCTGCCGGTTTTGTGGACTATAACAAAGGGATCTTCCTGGGCGAGGTACATGTTTCCCAGAGTATCGATATACTGGATATTCCTCTGCCTGAGCTCCGTCGCGGTTTTGTCTGTTATGGCACCAGTTATAATAATCACCGCTCTATCTACCTCTTTCAGGTAGAATTCCATGGCGTCCAGCATTTTAGGGCTAAGGTTCATTTTAATTTCCACGGCGTACTCGTGAAGAATTTTCTGGAAGTTCACCACAGCATCAAATACAGTACCCTTACCTGTGGGCACTTCCCATTTTACTGTGTAGTCCCCTATTGGTACTTCCTCGCGTAGCTTCAGAAGAGCTGCCT
>JAGGYZ010000276.1 GCA_021162285.1 Candidatus Fermentibacteraceae bacterium | reverse complement strand
GTGTACTCTGCCAGTACGCAGTCAAGCCAGCCGCACCTTCTTGGTCTTCCGGTTGTTGTTCCAAATTCGTGACCCGCCTGGCGTATTCTTTCCCCTGTTTCGTTGTTCAGCTCAGTGGGGAACGGACCAGACCCCACTCTGGTTGTGTACGCCTTCAGAATACCTGTTACATCAGACACCCGGGTTGGGCCAAATCCAAGACTGGTACAGGCACCGCCTGAGACACACTGCCCGCAGGTTACAAATGGATAAGACCCGTGATCGGGGTCAAGAAGAGAACCCTGAGCTCCCTCGGCAATAACAAGTTTGTTTTCACCAAGAAGCCTGCTGATAAGAATAGATACGTCATGGGTGTAGCCGGCTACTACCTTTGCTGCTTCCACAAACTTTTCAACATCCGACTGCAGCTCTGCCTTTTCAAGAGAATTCAATTTCAGGAGATTTACTGTTTCCTCCGTATGAAAGTCAACAAGAGTTTTGAAAGTTTCTCCATTGGTCACATCTTCAAGCCGAATGGCATTTCGCATGAATTTTCTTACGTAAGTGGGCCCTATACCCCGACCGGTGGTTCCTATTCTGTCATTGGCACGATCGGCTTCGCTCTGCCTCTCAAGCCATCTGTAACCTGGATGGGTAAGGTTAACCTTTGGGGAGATCTTCAGCCTGCCCTCTACTGATATTCCGTTGTTTTTCAGAGATTGTATCTCCTGAAGAACGGTAACCGGATCCAGCACACAGGCGGAACCGATTATTGCTGTAACGCCTTCACGAATAAGCCCTGAAGGAAGCATGTGCAGGGCAAATCTTTTGCCCTCAACCTCCACGGTATGCCCGGCATTCGCCCCACCGCTGAATCTGGCTACCGCCACTGCTTTTCCGGCAAGGTGATCCACCATCTTCCCCTTGCCCTCATCTCCCCACTGAAGCCCCACAACAATACTTACTGGCATTATCAGCTCCTCGCCGAATGGGTGGCGGTGGCTGTTGTCAGCCACTTCAAAAGTTCGTTCATTCCGTTGCCGTCAACTGAAGAAACAGGGATTACCGGCCCCATCTCCCCGGCAGTGCGCACAGACTGTGCAAGCTTGTTTCTCTTGAGCTTGTCGCTTTTGGTAAGAGCAATGATGTATGGCTTACCACCCTCCCTAAGAAACCTGGCCATGGACAAATCGTTCTCCAGATCCGGGTGTCTGGAATCCACCAGAAGAATCGTTCCCCTCAAAGTCTGCCGCTCTCTCAGGTACCAGCCAATCCATTCTGTCCACTGTCTTCGAAGCCTGTCAGGAGCCTTTGCAAAACCATATCCGGGAAGATCGGCTATGTAAAAATTCTTGTTGGTAGTGAAGATGTTTATGTACTGCGTGCAGCCAGGACGGGAGCTGGTTCTGGCAACTTTGGGTCCGCTGTTCAACCTGTTGATAAGAGATGACTTACCTACATTGGATCTTCCGATAAACGCCATCTCCGGAAGACCGTCAACAGGCAGTCCTGTTTTTCCCGGACAGCTTTTCAGGAACTCAATACGAAGCTTTGCCAAATCACACAGCTTCCTTGTCGTTTCGTTCGATGAGAATTTCCGGGTCTGCTCCCTGGGTAATACAGTTTTCGTTAACAATCAATTTATCCGGTGCCGGTTTCTCGGAAGGTATTCTGTACATGGGATTGAGAAGAACTCTCTCTACTATCGATCGAAGACCTCTGGCTCCACTGTGATTTTTACTGGCTTCCTCTGCAATGGCAAGAAGAGCATCATCTGTAATCTGAAGATCAACGCCTTCAAGCTTGAACATATACCTGTACTGTTTCACAAGGGCATTCCTGGGCTCGGTAAGAACCCTGACCAGATCCTTCTCAGAAAGGTCGTCGAGAGTTACCAGAATGGGAAGGCGACCAACCAGTTCCGGGATTATACCGTAACGCACCAGATCATGAGATTCGATCTTCTTGAGAACTTGCGAACCTTCGAATTCTTCAGAATCGCCCAGGTCGGCGTTGAAACCCAGAGAAGACTTACGCAATCGGCCGGAAACTATTTTCTCTATCCCGTGAAAGGCTCCACCACAGATAAAAAGAATGTTTGTAGTATTCACCTGAATATGATCCTGGTAGGGGTGTTTGCGTCCTCCTCCAGGCGGAACGCCTGCAACAGTGCCCTCAATCATTTTCAACAGTGCCTGTTGAACTCCCTCGCCGGAAACATCTCTGGTGATAGATGCATTTTCAGACTTTCTTGCAATTTTGTCTATCTCGTCAATGTATATGATTCCGTGCTGAGCAAGCTCTACATCCATGTTTGTTACCTGAAGCAGCCTCAGAAGAATGTTCTCTACATCTTCGCCCACGTATCCAGCCTCTGTGAGGGTGGTTGCGTCAGCAATGGCAAACGGAACATCAAGAATCTTCGCCAGAGTTTTTGCAAGAAGGGTTTTCCCAACACCGGTTGATCCGAGAAGTATAATGTTGCTTTTCTCAAGTTCAACTGATGCCGTGCTGTCATGCTTGCTCTGCAGCCTCTTGTAGTGGTTGTAAACGGCTACGGAAAGAACCTTCTTCGCCTCCTCCTGACCCACAACATACTGATCGAGTTTGTTTTTGATCTCCATGGGAGCGGGAATATTTCTGTCAAGAAAAGAAGGTTTTTTACCGTCGGAATTTTCCACTGTTTCTTCTACAATTTCATGGCAGTAGCGTACGCAGTCATCACAGATAAACACGCCGGGACCCTGAATCAGCTGATTAACCTCATTGGCTGGTCTGTTGCAGAATGAGCATCGATTCTCTTTGGGCATTTTCAGTCTCGATTCGTCAAAATATTGTCTACAATTCCGTAATCCTTTGCTTCCTGTGAATTCATCCAGAAATTACGGTCGCTGTCTGCGTTCACTGTCTCCACTGTCTGTCCGGTGTGGTGGGCAAGAATCTGATCCATCTGTTTCCGGATTTTGAGGATTTCCCTTGCTTCGATCTGTATGTCTGAAGATTGACCCATGGCACCACCGCTGGGCTGGTGAATCATAACCCGTGCATGGGGAAGAATGCTTCTCTTACCCGTAGCACCGGCTGCCAGGAGAACCGAAGCCATTGAAGCGGCACTCCCCATACAGAATGTTGCTATATCGGGCTTGATAAACTCCATGGTGTCGTATATTGCAAGACCGGCTGAAACAGAGCCACCGGGACTGTGGATGTACATGTTAATATCCCTCTTCGAGTCCTGACCTTCAAGAAAAAGCAGTTGCGCCACAACAACACTGGCAGTCTGGGCTGTAATTGTATCGGCAATGAAGATTATCCGGTCTTTAAGCAGCCGCGAGTATATGTCGTATGATCTCTCGGAATTGCCATCCTTCTCCACCACGAACGGGATCACAGGCATTATTCTTCTCCTTCGCTGCTTGTTTTCTTTGCAGACGGATCAACAGATACCCATTTCCAGGGGACAACTGCAGGTTCAGGACCATCTTCCACTGGCGGTTTTTCTTCGATTACCGCCGAATTCAATACAAATTCAAGGGCTTTTTCGTTTCTGTTTCTGTCAAGATAAGAGGATCTGTTGTCTCCGGATGCAACGGACTCCTCTATCTCGTCTTCCGTTATTTCAAGACTTTCACAGATAGCTATCTCCCGGAGAAGAAGAAACTCTCTGACCTTTCTTTCTGCCAGTTCACCGGCAACCTTCTTTGTCTCCTCTGTCGGTTCTTCCTCTTCAAGCTGACTGACATAGTCTTCAGTAAGGTTTGCTACCATAAACTCGGGAACATCGAACACATTGCTGTCCAGTATGCTGTCTATTGCCTGTCTCTCTGTAAAGCTCTTCGTCTCCGCGTCATACCTGGTGTTTACATCATCGCGGATCTTCTGCCGGAACTCATCCATGGTCTTGAAGCCCCCGGCCTTCGTTGCGAATTCGTCATCAAGTTCAGGGTATGAATGAGCTTTTACTTCCTTTACAGCAAAGGTATGGACAGGTCCCTGAAGACCTGTATCTTTGCCCTGTTCTACCTTCATCTGCATGGTAAATGTATCTCCCGGCTTAACCCCGGTGATCAGCTCATCGAAACCGGGGCCCATGTCGTTCTGACCAATAACCGCTGTAAGTTCACGGGGACCTGAATCAGGTGCGCCGTCCGGATCCGGATATGTAAGAACGACGAGGTCGCCAGCAGCAGACGGGCTGTCGGTTTTATCAAAACTGACAAACTGTTTCTGCAGGTGCTCTATGGTATCCTCAACGGCCTTTTCTCTGTCGTACTGTGGAACAGAAAGTTTGATTTCCTTGTAATCCACAGGCTCGGGAGTTAAAAACACGCGGTATGTGACGGTATAAACATAGTCTTCACCTTCAACGGGAAGAACAGTTTCAAATTCGGGTTCATTTGCGGAAAGCACCCAGTCGAATGTTTCAAACAGATCTTCAGAAAGCTGTTTGTGTGCATTTTCCGCTACCTCTGTAACGATTATGTTTCCGAATCTCTTTTCAATGATACTGTCTGGGACATGGCCGGGACGGAAACCCCGAATGCTCACTTCTTTGGAAATGTCTCTCTTCACTTTTCTGAATACTTTTTTGAGGTCGGCGGCGTCCATGGTAAACCGGACAACTCTCTTGTCGTCCTCTTCCTTTATCAGTTCGTAGGCCATTCAATCCTCTTTTTCAGTTACGCAAACGCAACAACTCTATTGCCAATCGCTTATCGAGCAATCAGTTGTGCTACTTACAATTAAATGAACCCCTTCCGGGGAAATTATTTTCTGCTCCGGGCGAATATGCTTCAATTCCCTCACAAATGCCAAGTAACAGGACTTTCGAAATGCTACTCTCCCCGTCTTCCTGCAATGAGACGGGCTTCCTCGCTGTTGGGATAGCTGTCGAGAATAACTGTCTCCAGCCTGTGCATCTCGGAAACTGCAGAATTAGCACTGTAAATCGCAGCAGCTCTGGCCAGTGCGGAGGCTGCCCTTTCAGATGCAGGATACTTGTAGTAAACAGCTGTCAATTCCTCAATTGCCCTGTGGTCTTCGCCCAGACTCTGATGGCAGAGAGCAAGGTAGTAAAGAGCATCATCGGCCACTTCAGAATCAGGGCTGCCCATTGCAACCTCGTAGAATCCTTCCGCTGCCACGGAGTATCCACCCTGCTGATACTGGCGGAATGCTTCATCGTATGCCGTCTGGACGCTGGCAGAAGTGGAACCCTGTCTTGAGGAACCGCCGGAACTCAGCATTCTTTCCAGCTGATCCGCCAGTTCAAGAAGGTTCTGTGTCTGATCTCCGCTTCGCATACCCGCCTGGGCCTGTATTGCTCTCAGCAGAATTTCGTTCTGTCCTGTAACAACTTTAATGGAATCGAGCATACGGTTTATCTCTGCAGTTCTTGTATCTATGTCTTCTACCCGGCCGGGAGAATGAATCCACTGTCCCCCCCAGCAGGCAGTAAGCAGAAGAATGCCGGTTACCGGTAGCAGCAGCAGCTTCATGACCTACTCCGGAAGAACGCGAATATGAACGCGTCTGTTCTGAGAAAGAGCCCAGTCATCATCTCCTGAAACAAACGGTCTCTCCTTGCCGTAACTGACTGTTTCCAGTCTGGAGGCTGGAATTCCGTAATTCAGAAGGTAGTCGTACACCGATTGTGCTCTTCTCTCTCCCAGAGCAAGGTTGTAGTCAATGGTTCCTCTGGCATCACAATGACCTTCCAGCAGCAGTCTGAAATTCTGGTTGTTCATGATGTAATCCGCGTCAGCCATGAGAGTCGTCAGCATCTCTGCAGAAAGATTCTCGGAATTGTAATCAAAAAACATATCGTTCAAAGCTATCTGATGCTCTGCAAGCTCATCGGCGTATGTCGTTACGGTGTCATCAAGCCATACACCGACATCCAGAGTATCCTCGGCAATGAATGTCAGAGAATCCGGGTTATCCCCGGTATCAGTATCGGTATC
>JAGGYZ010000193.1 GCA_021162285.1 Candidatus Fermentibacteraceae bacterium | reverse complement strand
TTGATAGCAGAAAGCCGTCAATACCTTACCACAAGCTGGCGGAAGCTGAAGGCAGATGGAGTTCTCTCATACGCGGCAATCCTGCGCATGCCGAAGAGCTTCTTGCCGAGGCACAGAAAGATGTGGATAAGAGATTCCATCTGTACGAACAGATGGCCAAGATGGACTGGTCCGGAGAAAACTAGCCGAACCTTCAGTTACACGCACACAGAGGGAGAGCGAAAGCTCTTCCTCTGTACTTTTTCCTGTGTCAGGTAACTATGTGCCCTTTCCTGTCTGCAAGCGTTACAGTTGCCTGTGTATCGGAATTGAACTGCAGACACGGTAAAGTTCATCAGTTTTGACAGCTTCTTCGGATCAGCCACGGAGTAGCTGAGCTGTCCCTGAACAGACCCTTCTGGAAATCTGCAACAACCTCTTTAACAATAAACGGGACATCTGTGCTGCTCTAATGCTGTAACTATTACTGGTGCTTTGCCGCTTTTTTAGCCTTTTTCTCCTTACGCTTCTCTTTAAGAGTTTTTTCCGATTTCTTCTTTGCATCTTTGCGGGTATCTCTTCCCTTGGCCATGTCTCTCCTCCATTCAATCTACACTGCAATGCAGGGCATTATCAACTGCAGTTTCTATAATAGTGTTCCCTGGCGCTGCTCACAAGGGAATTTCCGTCCAGATTTCCAGGTCATCGATCCACTGATGTTTGGGATTTGAATTACCGTATATCTGTGTTAGCATTATGAAATCGATGGGTTTTGAGTTTCTGGTAGTGGGTCCGTAGTGGTCACCTATTACCTCGCCGTTCACTCTCCACAGAGCTCTGCCGTCATCCCCCTCACTCCAGTGCCAGTAGAACTCCGTGAGAAACCATTCATTCAGCGGTACAGGAATGGATCTGTTGTCTACTTCCCACACCGGGTTTTCGGGATCTGCGTCTCCCTGCCAGTGCCAGTAGGGATTGCCTGTCTGGTCGTAATAGATGAACGAGATCAGCCTGAAACCATCACCTGATGCATAGTCCACAGTTTTCCACTCAAAGAATGTTCTCCACATGTCCGGCTGGAAGTTGCTGAGACTGTCTATCTTGATCCAGAACCTCACGTAAAGATCGCTGGTTCCATCGGTTATATCAAGTATTTCGTACGGGCACTGGGTTACCCCTGTGTTGTAGTGCTCGATGTTGTAAAGAGCTCTTGTTGGCTCACCGTTGTGCCCTGTAACAGTCTGTATTTCGCTATTGATAGCTTTGAAATCGTCATCGTCTATGTAGTGCAGTGCACTTCCGGATGCCCCCATGATGTCTGCAGGCCAGGTGAAGCCTGTAACAGAATCCGTCCCCAGGACAAACTGGTAATCCTCTACAGGATCGGCCAGATACACATTGCCTTCAAATCCGGAACTGAACAAAAGCACCGGCTCCGGCGGTGTTACTTCCATGGGAGCTCCGCACGAAACGAAAAACAGCATCATACCTGACACAAAAACAGGGACCGTACTTTTCATCTATCTTCGACCTCCTCCCATTAGTCTGAGAATACGCAGGAACAGGTTTATTATATCCATGTACAGAGAAGCGGCACTGTCTACGGCATTGTCTATGGTTTTGGGTATCGAATTTGCTCTGCCCCAGTCAACACCCACATACCCGCAGAATATCAGGGCCACGAGCCAGTCGATAACTCCATGATGAACCTTGAAGATAAACACTTCAACCAGTTCAACAATTATCACAATCACAAGTGAAACTGTAAGAGCTCTGGCTATTTTTCTAAAAAAACCGGGGAACATGGAGCCCAGAAACATCATAACAACTGTAACCAGCCCTGTTACCCTCATGGCTTCAACTACCAGAGTTTTATCGTACTGATAAACCACCAGATTAACTATCAGCCCGAACGGAACAACAACAAAATTGTAGCCTATGAAACTTACAAAAGGGTTTCTTGATTTTGTGAACAGAGCCATGCCCAGAAAACAGGCCGCAAAGTAGCCAATGTAAAATACCCACTGATTTATGTTTGCAATTGAACTGTATGGTATCTTCCTGACCATGATCCAATTGATCAGAAACCCCCAGGCTAGCACAAGACCAATAACCAGATTGTAGGTATTCGCGCCTACCCTGGTTCCCCTTGACTCGCTCTCTTCCCTGCGGAAAACAGAATCTGCCATCAGATACCTCCTGTGTCTGTGGTGCAGTCACACACTTCAAAATACAATATACAACGGGAATTTGTCAAAGCTGTTGAAAAAATGAAAGCACCACAGATCCAAGCTCCGTAGTCAGCAGAACAATGACAAGTGATACAACAGCCAGAATAAGCAGCGCCCTGACATTACATCCCTTTTCACTGGCTGAAAGGTATGTGTATTTCTCTGGGTCACTGAATTCCATATCGGCCACCAGAGAATCAACAAACTGTTTGCAATCCTTCAAACTGCCTTTCGAATACTTTCTGCACAGTTTTACAGCATTCACATAGCTGAATCTGCTCTACTTTGTCGTCTGTAAGTTGTTTCTACTGACAATACAGCAGAACGCATCGCACCAGACCACACACTTTTTTCTCCGCCGCAGGTTATTATAGGGGTTGCATGATTTCTTTCGGAAACACCGGATCATGCT
>JAGGYZ010000224.1 GCA_021162285.1 Candidatus Fermentibacteraceae bacterium | reverse complement strand
TTAAAACCCTGGTGGCAAGTTCCTCTACCATATCAAGGTCCTGTGTACTGAAAACAACGCAGTGGTCATTTCCTGTCCACTCTACCAGGAAGTCAATGAGTTTTCCCTGGCTGAAAGGGTCAAGACCAGCCGAGGGTTCGTCTAGAAGCAGTACATCCGGACGCAGAGACAGAACGGAGGAGATGGCCACCTTTTTCTTTTCTCCACTTGAAAGCAGGTAAGGAGCCCTGCTGCGCAGGTGCTCAATGCCCATCAGTTTCAGCGCCTGCTCTCCTCTGTTGATTACCTCCTGTCGTTCCAGTCCGGCTTGAAGCGGCGCGAAAAGAACTTCTTCCCACACGGTAGGTGAGAACAGCTGTACATCCGGATCCTGAAAAACCAGCCCCACCGAACTTCTGAATTCAAGAACTCGGTCAGGGTCGTTCATTGACTTTTCCGAAAGAGCAAGACCAAAGGCGTTCAGTGTCCCGCTGTGGGGAAAGATGAGGCCGTCAAGCATTTTCAGGAGTGTGCTCTTTCCCGATCCGTTTGCCCCCATAAGAGCCACCGTTTCTCCGGCTTTTATGGTAAAAGTAACATCCGACAGTGCAGGTACACTTCCCGGATAGTTGTATGAGAGGTTAACTGTTTCAAAGACATGATTGATCTGTCTGTCAGCCATAATTCTTAACCTGTCCAAACTGAAAGAGCAAGTGCTGCTGAGGCAAAAAACAGCCAGAGCAGGTCTTTGTAGTGCAGCTTGAACCGGGCTGCGGTTAGCCTGTCATCACGGTAGCCCCTGGAGAGCATTGCAGAATACACCTGTTCGCTGATGTGAAGAGATTTAACCATTGTTGCAGCCAGAGTATGCCCAAGCCACTTTCTGTTTTCTTTTGCAGTAAGAGTGCCGGGAGTGCGGCTTTTCCTTGCCAGAAACATGTTGTTCACCGTGTGGAGAAGAACAAAGATGTAGCGGTAGGTCATTGAAAGAATCGAAACAAAAAGCGAGGGGATGCGAAACCATCTGAAGGTTGCAAGCAGCTTTGTCCACGGTGTTGTCAGCACGAGGAGAGCCCCAAGCGAAAGCGAATCGGTTACACGAAGAACAAGAAATGCTGCTGTTCGCGCTCCCTGAACTGTAACAACAGCATGCCCGCCGGCAGAAAGCAGAGGGTCACCTTGTGTAATGAACAGAGCAGGTATTGCGATAACTGCGGTAAAAACAGGAACAAACAGCACTATCCTTTTAAGAAGGGAACCCGGCTTAATACCCGAGAGAACGCCGGGCAACGGAACAAGAACCAGCATTACCGCAAGCGCAGCAAGGTTTCCTGTGAAACTTACAGCAGCTGTAAGTACAACGAAGGTGGCTAGCTTGACTCTGGGGTCAAGCCTTTGAAGCAGCCCGTTATATCTGCCGTATTGCTCTGTTGTAATGGCCGATTCCAGCCCTTGTGTTACCGAAAAGATGTTTTGTGAAAGTGCATCTTTACGCTTCACGCCTGTGGCCTTTTAAAAGTATCGTTCTTCCAATACCCCACAGCAGAACTGCCACACCTCCAACACCGGCAATGGCGGAGAGTATGTAACCTACAACTGCTCCCATTCTTGGAAACCCGTAATCTGGCAGCGGAGCAGGCCACCATCCTGTCAGCCTGTTGATGCCGTCTGGAACGAAACCAAGCCCAAGTTCTTTCAGTTCTGTCACTTCCCACTCGCCCCAGGCTGTTCCTGAAGCCAGCAGCCCGATGGGGGTGAGCAATGCAACCAGCCCCAGCCCGGCCCACAGCAGATGCAGTCTGCCGGCTCCTCCGCTCTGCGTCTGGTCTGCAGCAGGTACGAACCCTGTTTTAAAAAGGTATGCAAGAACCAGGCTTGTAACTATGGCTTCTGCAGGCCCCGCAATGAACATGTGCCCCACAGCCATCGAGGGGATTGCTATACCCGGGCCGTAGGGGCAGTAAAGGGGAGTGCCGTCGGCACTGTGAAACAGCAGAGGCTGAATACCAAGCTCAATTCCTGTAAGCAGGGCAGCAGTAACAATGGCAATCCAGCTTCCTGCGGCTGCTGCAAACAGTCTGCGGGCAGATGTTGCGGAAGAACGGCCTGAGATAGCTCTGTACACATTGTAGCCAACCAGAGGAAGAATCACAGCCATGTTGAACGAATTGGCACCGAATGCCATCACACCGCCGTCACCGAAGAACAGCGCCTGTATTGCCAGAACAACTGAAATGCCGATAACAGCAGCCCACGGACCAGCCACAATGGCAAGGAGGGTGCCTCCCACAGCGTGGCCTGTTGTTCCCCCGGGCATTGGTATGTTGAACATCATTAGAACAAACGAGAAAGAGGCAAACAAAGCAATAACGGGTATTGTACGTCCTGAAAGGTTATTACGAACTTTTTTTGCAGCAATGAACCAGAAGGGAGCCGCCGCACCGTACATTATTCCTGCAGTTGCAGGGCTTATATAACCGTCGGGAATATGCATAGTTCCGTACTCTTTCGATGGAGTGTTTTACTATAAAAACAGCCAGAACACCTTTGCGGTACAGATTCACCAAACGGACCCTGTACCTTCAACAGTGCGAATGTATCTGGAATATGCACATTTGTCAAATCACAGGGCTGCTGACACATGAAAACACAAATAGGATATCCCTTCAACGTGTGCAAAACACATATGAAGCAGGACGAATCACGGTATTTAATGCAGTATCATTGGGGTATTGACGCGGGGGGGGGGTAAATATATTGCTGTATGCTCAATACAGTAGCAGGTGTCTGGTTATTCGTTCGCAATCAAAGGAAGGTATTGTTATGCAGTTTACAGTGATCAACCTGGTTCAGAGTGTATCTCAGGCTGGATGCAATATGAACCAGGGAGTATGCAACGAGCTGGGAGGCAAATACTGCCCTTCTTGTGCGGGAAGCTCATGTTCACCGGATTGGGGCGGACCATTAGTGTGTACTGATATTGTTGATCTTACGCTCGAGTGTGGTTTCGTAAGCGATAATCAGTAAGCGGATAATCCGTTGTAGTATGACGGCATGGTTCTGCTGCCAGACAGTGGAGCTGTGCAGGTATGAGAAAAGATGGAGAGAATGGAAGAACACATTCTGCTATCAGGCAAACACTACTGTATTCCGTACAAAGACAGCAAAATTTACTATTTTCCCGAATCATTGTCTATAATCAAGTGCGATCATGCAACATCTGAAATGATAGAAATTCTTAATATGCCTATGTCTGAATCAGGGATTGTAAGAAGAATGAACGACGATTATTCCGTAAGCAAAACAAATTGTAAATCAGTAATACAGGCGCTGGTTGAATCGGGCATACTGTACCGTGATGGCAAACTTGAAAAATCAGTGTCTGAAAGAAAAGACCCGTTACCTGAAGAGGAGTCATTACCAGAAGTAGAATTACTTTCTCCACCCAAACTGGTTACCATACACATTACGGACAAGTGCAACCTGAGGTGTGTCTACTGCATGAACTATGAAGCAAGAACAACGAGTACCGCTGTTGAGCTATCTCAAAACGACTGGATGGAAATTCTCCGTGATTTATTTGCTAATGGAGTTAGGGAAGTTTGCTTTTCTGGAGGGGAACCATTTCTGAGAGCGGACATGGCCACAATTATGGAGAAAGCGCTGCAAATTGGTCTGAAAGTGGCTGTTATTACAAATGGAACAGTTGACATTCCGGATGTTGAAGTGCTGCGCGATGTGAATATCACAGTTAGTCTGGATTCTGCACAAAGCGAGGAAAACAACAAGAATAGAGGATCGGGAGCATTTGAGAAGACAACAAAATTTCTCGACAGACTGAATGAAGCGGAGAAGTATTTCAGCATAAACTTTGTATTGACAAAACACAACATTGAAGGATTTTTCAGAAATCCTGTCAGACAAGTACAGGTATTTAAGGCAGATCAAGCCGATTCCACAGGAGACAACCTACGCAGAAGACAGATCACTGTATTCATTTGCGCAATGGGAGCTGTTTCAGGAAAAGATGCTCACAAACACAATTGGCAACAATACTAGCAAATACATAGATTACTCGGAAATTGGTACTATAAGTATGATAAACGGGTGTGGGGTTGCCAGAAACGAGTGCATGATAGGTCCTGATGGGGCTATATATCCTTGCAGAGCACTCCAAAAGGATATTTTTAAGGGGACGGTACTGAACGGCATAAATTTCAGAGAGGTCTGGAGGGATGATTCGGTTCTGAAAAGGTTGAGGGTTGCCGATAGAAATAGAGCCAATGACTGTGTGGCAGGAGGATGCGATTTCTGGTATTTCTGCGCCGGTGGTTGTTTCGGGAAAACATATGATCTGTGTGGTGATCTCAGGTCTTATGCGAGCACGGAGGAATGCAGTAAATTAAAAGCCAGAACTTACAGAAAAATCATTTACAAGTTGTACATGCAGGAAAAAGCAAATAGAGAGGGAAATAATGAGAAGTAGAAAGATCCTTGTATCAACTGCTCTCCTGCTATTTGTGTTCGGATGTAGCAAAGAGGATATGGCGGAATCCGGTTTTGTTCCGGTTACCCGAACTCAATCCCTTCCAGTTATTTTTACAGACACTTTGTACACAGATTCTGTTTCAAGGCATGCAGACGGTTCAAGGTCGAATATCAGCCCGCTTATCGGTCACGGTGTGGCATTCCTGCCTGTCAACATTCCTGAAGAATCAGATAGACCTCCGTCACCTGATTATTTTGTCACTGGTGAAACCGGAATTGTCGCCGTTGATATTTCGACACTGGATACTCTGTGGAGCACATTTATCAGATACCCTCCCGACCAACAGTTTCCGTATATCGGATCAATGCATGCCTATCGGGATTCACTGATAATTGCAAGTTTTTTGGACGGACTCTATCTGTTTAACATGAATGACGGGTCAGTTGTTGATACCATTCCATACGATCAGTCCATGCAGCTGGCCTGTGATCTGAACGCTGAATTCATGAATCCTTTTTTTGCACCTCTGGTTTTTGTTTCAAACGGAAACATGCTGGCTTACTTTGCGTTCAAGGAAAACTACAACAAGGAAACAAACAGAGTTTATGACATCGAGGTTGTAGATTCAGTACTAGAACAGGTTGCACTGTTTACCGTTGATTTCAACAATGACAGGATTACCACCGGCGGTGTTACCTTTGCTTACGAAGGGCTTTTGCAGGGCATATTTGTAACAGACAGTTCCCTCTGCTTCTATACAGTGGCACCAGAGCTCTTCATCGAAATCACCTTCGATGGCAGGCTGGTTCGAAACCTGTTTCTTGGTAGTGGCGACCACGACGGGCCTGTTTTGCCCCTTGCTCCGCCATATTTTGAAGAGATACACACGCGTTTGTTATCAATCAGTCCGGTTATGGAAAACGGCCATCTTTACACTCTTAGAACGGGAATTAGTCTGGATCGAGAAGGCCGTGCGGAATTGATAGATACCGACATCTGCAATGGTACATCAAAGGTATATGTTCTTAATACCATGACTGGCTGGAAAAAACTAGCGGTAGGAGAAGGCTTTTTTGTTACAGACTGGTTCATTGTTCCGGAACCAGACGAGAATGGAGAGTATCCATCGTCTGAAGGGAAGAGAGAATATGCATTTTTCAGGTTATAAGGTCTTTACATGTTTGTGTGCGTTTTCTGTTGTTTCCGGTTGTGCCAAATCCCCTGCGGATCAGGGGAATTACGAGGAACTCCTTGCCTGGGAACAATGGCTTGAGGAGGGTATTGGTAGCGGGAATTCCCAGGAAGGTCCATACTATGTTCCGTCTGACACTGTTATTTACGATGATGACATTGAAATCAACCCAACCTATTCATCAATTGGAACATTTACTATCTCGGATTCTGTAATCGTTGTTGCAGACTATGTGCAGAACAAGCTTCATGCTTACTCCCTGGACGGCGAGTTTCTGTGGTCCTCAGGTCAACCTGGTGAAGGTCCCGGTTGTTTGTCAGCTATTGGCGGGATTGACGCTGCGGAGGGTATTGTTGCTGTGTGCAATATGAATCTGGGAAGGGTTGATCTTTTCAACATTGACAGCGGCAGTTATCAGAGATCCGTATCCATTGCCTGGCCGTTTGATGTCAGTGTTTCTGATGACAGTCTTATATGTGCTGTCAGTGCTGTCGAAGGCAGCATTGTTACTGTATTTGATTATCAAGGGAACATAATTAACAGGTTTGGTAATTGGAACCCGCCTGAAACCGATGGTATGGTTGGTTGGCCACAATACGGAAATGTTAATCTGAAGTGTGATATCTTCGGTGATATGCTTCTATTGTCTTCGGTTTACTACAATTACTTCCAGGTTTATGACTATAGAACAGGAGTTTTGGTATCATCTTTCACTAGAACCCCGTCACTTCCAGGAAACAGATCTACAAGCCGTGGGTGGGAATTACGAATCAACGATTGTGTGTTCAATGAAGGCGGTGATATCGTTGTTCTGCTTTGCCCTACAAAACAGAACTGGTTGAACAACAGATACGCCGAACTACCTGCTGGCGATATACCCTGTAAAGGGTTTGATATTTACGATGCGTCCGGTGTCAGAAAAGAAGGTTTTGCTGTTGAAACCGACTGGTTCTCTTCAACAGCACAGTTTTCAGGGAACGACCTGTATTTGGCAAATACGGAGATGCTTGTGAAATACTCGCCCGTTGTGCTGAATCGGTAAGCTTACAGCGCAGTTTTGAATTTTGCAAACAGAATGTATTGCATTTTATATCGGCGGATGCACCCTCGGTATGGGTAAAGCGCAGCACCACAGCATGAAGGTTGCGGCACTGCTGATTATATGATTTACTGAAACTACGCTCCGGCAACCTCCGGCTGAACAAGACCCATTCGCTCGAGCCGGGCGAGAAGAGCACCGGCGCTTCTGCCGAATGCCTTGCTGAGAGCTTCCATATCGATTCCCTTTTTGAACTGCTTTTCAAGTTTGGTTTCTTCCTCGGGTTCCCACTTCATAAATGCTCTGGGATTGGTTTTTCTTGCTTCGGTGATTTCCTCATCTCTTCTGCTCTCGTAAAGCTTTTCCAGCATTTCACATACTTCGGTGACCTTTTCACGGAAACTTTTGATTGATTCATCAAAGACGATAACTTTTTTCTGCAGAAAAGTGCCGTCTTCCTGTTTTCTGGAATCGGTGATAGAAATGTAGTAGTGGCCGTTCTTCGCCTGCTTCCCGTCGATGAAAAAGGTGTTTTTTCCCGAAGACACCCTTGCGGTGTAAAGTGTTGCTCTCTCTTCAGACATTTCATTTCCTTTCTGCTGTGAACAGGCGTTGCATACTGCCCGTTCTGTGTTGTGTTCCGTTACCACAGGTAGGGGTACAGGTGTTTACCTGTAGTAACCTGCATCAGCTCCTGTTTTTCAAGTGTCTCTTCCGGAGGTTGACAAACTGTTTTCCAGCAGACACACTAGGAGCATGAAAAAACCACTTCCAATGACCCGTTCGGAAATGCAGAGCCGCGGGTGGGATCAGCTCGATGTGCTGATTGTTACCGGTGACGCTTATGTGGATCATCCGTCGTTCGGCGCAGCAATTATCGGCAGGGTCCTTGAAAACAGGGGCTACCGTGTGGGCATCATCGCACAGCCGGACTGGAGAGATCTGGAATCGTTTACCGTGATGGGAAGACCCAGGCTGTTTGCCGGTGTAACATCGGGAAACATGGATTCCATGGTGAATCACTACACATCGACAAACAGGCTTCGTTCAGACGATGCTTATACCCCGGGAGGCATGTCAGGCAAAAGGCCGGACAGGGCAGTTCTCAAGTATACAAACTGTCTTCAGAGGGTGATGAAAGGTGTTCCTGTTGTTCTGGGAGGAATAGAAGCCAGCCTCAGACGGGTTACACACTACGACTTCTGGAGCGACAGGCTGAAGAAATCCATTCTTCTCGACAGTAAGGCTTCAATACTTGTCTATGGAATGGGCGAGAAACAGATTGCTGAAATAGCACGACGTATCAATGATGAAGAAACGCTTGAAGGTATTCCGGGGACAGCCACGGCCGTTCACACCGGCAGGTTCGTTCCGGAGGAAGCCGATGTTGTTCTTCCCTCACACGAAG
Organism: Candidatus Fermentibacteraceae bacterium; assembly: GCA_021162285.1. Taxonomy (GTDB): domain Bacteria; phylum Fermentibacterota; class Fermentibacteria; order Fermentibacterales; family JCC-6; genus Sabulitectum. The sequence goes on along the minus strand of JAGGYZ010000224.1, from coordinate 7,902 downwards.
AACTCAAATCAGACTCTGCACTGATGCTGAAACTTTCAAAGCTTCTTGAGACAAATCAGAACCCCTGGAGCAGTCCCAGGTTGATTCAGAGAGCTGATTCCAGGGTTGTTGTTGTGGAGCCACCCTGTGAACCCCTTTCAACGAAGGAAATGGATGCTGTTTACAACCTTCCGTACACCAGACAGCCGCATACTGCATACACCACGGAGATACCGGCGTTCACAATGATACAGGACTCAATTACAGCAGTGAGAGGATGCAGCGGCGGGTGCAGTTTCTGCGCAATCGGTCTGCATCAGGGCAAGTTTATCACAAGCCGGTCAGAGGCTTCTGTTCTTGAGGAGATTGGTGAAATATCAAAATCCAGAAGCTTCAGAGGAACCATTTCCGACCTTGGCGGGCCTACAGCCAACCTCTACGGTCTGGGATGCGGCAACCCGGAGGAAAAAGTAAAGTGCAGAAGGGTTTCCTGCCTTTACCCCAGTATCTGCAGGTATTTCAAGACGGATCATTCCAGCTACATCAGGCTGCTGGACACTGCAGGCAGAGCGCCGGCTGTGAAGCATGTTTACATCTCCAGCGGTATCAGGCACGATGTGGCTCTGAAAGACCCGGCATTTATTAAAAGGCTTTCGTCGAAGAACATCTCCGGTCACCTGAGAATTGCCCCTGAGCATACCCATGACAGAATACTTGCCCTTATGAGAAAACCATCCAGAGAAATATGGGAGAAATTTGCGGCGGAGTTCAGAAAATACGCAGACAGATCCGGGAGGAAACAGTACATTGTGCCCTACATAATAGCTGCATTCCCAGGCTGCACCATCGGTGATATGCAGGCGGCAAGGTCTTTCCTTGAAACACAGGGAGCCATCCCGAGGCAGGTTCAGATATTTCTGCCTACACCAATGACAACAGCCACAGCCATGTATTTTTCAGGAAGGTCATTTTATGACGGAGAGCCTGTAAGAGTGCCCCGGAACCCTGCGGAGAAACAGAGGCAGAAAGACATGATTCTATACGGAGCAAACAGCCCCGGCAGCAAGAGCAAGATGAAAGGCGGCATCAACCGCAGGAATGGTTTTTCCAGATAGTTTGAAGGAAAGAAGAGTGAGCAGAATTCTCACTGCCCACTCAACTTTGTAAACAGTTAAAAACATCTGAAAGTGCGGGTTCACAGGTCTGTGATCTGTATCACCTTCAAGAGTACAACTCATGTCTTCTGTAAGGCCGCAGAACGGGCACGGGTCACCGGTCAGTTCCTTGTAGTAACACTTCATAACTGAAGGAAAGGCTCTTTCCAGCAGAGGGGAGATCAGGGTGAACACAAGAACATACAGCAGAAAGCCCAGTATTATCAGATTAAATGTTTTGTACCGCCGTGCTGAGGCTATTGTATTGTCATTTCGCTTACAGAGTTTGCATCACCGGTAACTGCGGCAAAGATAACAAATGCAAGCATTACTACCAGCGGAAGCAGGTTTAGAATAATACCTGTAAGTGCAACTCCCGACGGAAGATCTGCGGCGCGGTTCTTTCGGTAAGCAATAATACCCAGAATGAGCCCTGCCAGAGCAGGAAGAAATACAAGTACATTCACGCAGGGGATGAATCCCACTATCGCAGAAATAATTCCAATTACAAGTGATGCAACATCCATAACAATCTCCTTAAAGTTCAACTCTTTCTTCTATACCTATGGAATCAAGAATACTGTTGTTTCCAACAACGCAGATTTTGGAATCGGGACTTCTGCTTTCAAGCAACTTTGCGAACTGCTTTATCAGTGGTGCATCAACTGAAAGCAGTCGTGTCTTGTGTTCTGTAATGGTTTCAATACTGATTTCTTTCAGCTCCCTGAGGATTGCCAGACCGTTGGCCATAGACGGACGGACTGCAGGATCCATACCCTTTACACTGGCAATTATTGAATCTTCAAGTGCTCTGGGGCTCAGGTCAATCTGTTCAAATCCTGTCCGGATAGCATTTTGAAAAACCTGCAGACTATCTGCGGGAGACGGGTCTCTGTATGAGTAGAAAGTAATTGATGTTCCCGTCAGATTAGACCCGGCACCGTATGCACCTCTCTTTGCCCTGATTTCATCCCAGAGGTAACCCTCCGACAGCATACGCATCATTACAAAACCTGCGCCGTACAGCTGATGGCTGGCCGGCAATCCAGGCAGCGCGGCAGCTGCAAATGATGTTTCACCTCTTATTACTGCGCCTGTTCTGGCAGGCTGAGCAGGGAAAACAGGAGGTGTGTGCTTTTTCAATTTTCCACCTGCTCCGGGCAGACTGCCAAGCCAGCTTGAAACGGTTTTCCCGGCTTCTGAGGAACCTGTCCATGCCATAAACTGAGTTGCCTTTTCCGTCAGGTGTCTGTGAATTGCCTTGAGGGCTTTAATCTCTTTCTCCGCAGTATTCAGCTTAATTGAAGCCACGTGTTTCAGCACAGGAATTCCGTGAATAAGGTTGTTCGCCCACAAGGCTGCGGAAAGGCCCGCCTGAGCTTGAAGTGAAGCAAAAATATGACCTCTGGGGATAACTGTGCTTCTGGAGTGTTCAGCCAGCTCAGCGGCAACGGTAACGATTCTTGCTGTGTTGCTCAGTTCCGGGCTGAAAAGCCTTTTTTCAATAACATCCAGCATTGCGGGAAGATCCTGCTCCAGACAGTGCCCGTTTATCTTAAGAACTATCCTGTATTCATCAATTGCTGTTGCGGTGGAAGAAATTGAACTGACAGAAGCACCAATACCTCCGGAGCAGGCCAGTTCTACCTCAGCCATCTTCAGGTAATCCATTCCTCCGGCGCCGGTTCTTGTTATGAAACTGGCAAAAAACGGCAGATGACCGATGAGTTCAGCAGGTAGTTCGGACATATCAAAACAGATGTCTGCATAGCAGACTCCGGCAGTCTTCATTTCGGTGGGAAGGAAGAGTTTTCCACTGATAAGCTCTTCCATATGGAACACAGATGGCGGGCTGGTGGATACATCGGAGATAGAAAGCTTGGGAAGGGTGGCAAGTGCTTCCGGAGTGTTTGGTGCCTCCAGCGATGCTGCCAGTTTCTTCGATTTCTCTGCAAGTTCGGAAAGCGCTTTCGGAGACATTGCTTTCTTTTTTTTCCGAAGAGATTCAGTAACAGTATCCTCCTGCTTCCTGAAGTACTCTTCATCCGGATAGAAAACACAGTCGATTCTGTGGGAGTTGTTCAACAGGTGCTGTTCAATCATTTCCTCAAAGAACCGTGGATTTTTGTTGATGTTTCCTTTGAGAGTGTCCAGAAGCAAGTTCAGATCAAGTGAATTAAACACATCCTCATTATGGGCCCAGGCAGCACTTACTGTGGACATTACCGCGAAAGGCCAGTATGAGCCTATTTCTTTCAGGTTGAGCTCTTTGCGGTGGAGCATATTCTTTACAAGCACAGGGTTAAGCCCGCTTTCCACCTGCTTTTTAAGGGTCGTCTGAATCAGGTCAAAAACCGTATCGGCGTTTTTTCTTTCTACCCCCTTAAGGCCGATTACGAAGTTTCTCTGAACAGGGTCAGAGTCGTATCCGCACCCTGAAAGGCCTGTACCCAGCTCGCAGTCAAGCAATGCAGCTTTTACCGGTGAAGAATCATCGTCAAGAAGAATGTCCTCCAGAAGGGAAAACGCCAGGGTTTCAGCAGGATTTCCAGCGTTGTTGACCATCCAGGCGCTGGTAACCGTGCAGTTGTTTTCTGTGCCTCCCGGAACTGGTATATCTCGCCGCACAGGTTTGGTGAGTCTGGGCTGTGCAACTGCTTCTGTACCGCTGCTGGAAACAGTGAAGCCTCCAAGTCTTTCATCCAGAAATTCTGCCATTTCCAGGAAGGGTATTTTCGTAAGTGTGAAGATACAGCTGTTCGACGGGTGATAGTGATCGGAATGGAATTTTTTGAACTGGTCGTATGTAAGAGAAGGTATTTCCAGTGGATCTCCTCCGGAGTCTCTGCCGCATGAACCTTCCGGATACAGAAGCCTTGACAGCTCCCGTTCAATGTAGCTGTCAGGATCAGAGTAGGCTCCCTTCATCTCGTTGTAAACAACACCGTTGTAAACCAGAGGCGTGGAAGTATCTCCCGGTGTCTCAAAGTCAATCCGGTGGCCTTCCTGCAGAAAAAAATCTTCTTTCAAAAGCGGGTGGAATACTGCATCCATGTATATGGAAACCAGATTGCGAAAGTCTTTCTCATTTAAACTGCCGCAGGGGTAGATGGTTTTGTCTCCGAAAGTTATGGCATTGATGAAGGTGGCCATACTGCTCTTTACCATCTCCATGAACGGGTCTTTTACCGGGTACTTCTCCGACCCGGATAGAACGGTGTGTTCAATGATATGCGGAACCCCAGTATCATCAGGAGGAGGTGTTTTGAAACACACAGCAAAGAAATTTTCGCGTTCTTCACTGCAGTGAACATGTATGAACTCGGCACCGTTTTTCAGGTGAACAGCTCTCGTTACGGTGCTTCTTACTGAAGGAATGTATTCAGACCGTAGAATCCTGAAAGATGAATCATGACTCATGTATTACTCTTCCGCTGGTTTGGTGTTGCAGTATTCCCTTATGTTTACCGGGCATACCGAGATTTGTTTTACTGAAAATGGAGGTAGCTTCATAGTGCGGAATATAGTTGTTGCAGCTGCTGGCAGAAAACTGGGCAAAACACTTCTGTGTGCAGAGCTTGTTAGAATGCTTCATGACAATGGTTATTCTGTTGCCTACTGCAAACTTGCCAGACATGGTTCTGCCGGAATAGAGATTCTAAGAGGGCCTGGAAGAAACAACAGTGATACCTGGAGGATCCACGCTGCAGGTGCATCTGAGGTCTGTATTCTGAAATACGGTTCTCTGAGCGACATAGAAGGAAAGCTTCCATTCCCGGGTTCGAAACACGATGTGGCCGTGTGGGAGACAAACTCGGCAGCCAGTCTGTTTATTGATTCCACACTGATCTATGTTGAAGGTAAACTACCTCACCCCAAGAACCCGGAGCTGTCTGATGTTGCAGATGTACTTGTGACAGGTCCTTTAGAGTCTGTTCCGCAGGAGATTGCCGGTCTTGCCCTGTCTGTTGCCGGGCTGCCAGGTTTCAATCCTGTGCATCCCGGGTGGAAACTGTGGCTTGAGAGCGGTGGAAATCCCGTGTTTGGCAGAGGGGTGGCATCTCTTCTGGAAGCAATTCGGGATTCCGGGTCAATACTTTCAGCATCGAAGGCAGCGGGAATACAGTACAGAAGGGTGTGGACCCTTGTTTCCAACACGGAAAACAAGCTCGGAATGAAACTCATACGAAGAAACCGCGGTGGTTCCGGAGGCGGCGGCAGCTCGCTGACCCCTGTGGCAACCATGCTTCTTAAAAAGTACCATTTTCTGGAGAAAGCAATGGCCGATGCCGCGAAGCATCTGGAGGAAAGAAACTGAAATGATAAGCGTTCAAGAAGCCCTGAAAACCGTTTTAGAGAAAACACCGTCTCCTGGAGTTGAAACACTGGTGCTTGAGAAAGCAGCAGGGAAGATAGTTGCTGAAGATGTGGTCAGTGATATTGCCATGCCGCCCTTTGACAGAAGTGCTGTTGACGGTTTTGCCCTCCGGGGTGTGGCAGAGAGCTACCGGCTCATGGATGAAATCCCGGCAGGTACGCAGCCTCCACCTATACCATCCAGCGGCTTTGCTGCAGCCATAATGACCGGAGCACCTGTTCCTGAAGGTGCAGACACGATTGTTATGGTTGAAGTAACACAGGTTGCAGACGGCATACTTACCATACAGAAGATGCCCGGCAGCGGGGCCAACATCTGCTACAGGGCGGAAGATATCACAGAAGGCCAGACAGTTCTTCCCCGGGGAACTCTTGTGACGCCGTCGGAAACAGGAATTGCAGCCATGGCCGGCCGGGAAACTCTCAGTGTTTACAGAACCCCGACAGTGAGTGTTCTTACAACAGGTTCTGAAGTAATTCCACCTGTTCATATACCCGGGCCGGGTCAGGTAAGGAATGCCAACGGTGTTCTTATTTCCTCTTTTCTTGCACAGGCAGGTTACCCGGCTGTGAAGGTGTTTCATTCGGCAGATGACCCTGCATCTTTGAAAAATGCTGCAAAGCAGGCTTTAAGCGTGTCGGATATACTTTTGACCGCCGGAGGTGTTTCTCTTGGGACCCACGATTACGTGCCTTCCGTTCTGGAAGAGCTGGGTTTCGAGTTTCACTTCAGAACCGTGGCCCAGAAGCCGGGGAAACCCTTTTCTTTCGCCACGGACAGCCACGGGAAAATGATGTTCGGTCTTCCCGGGAATCCGGTGAGCGTTCTTGTGGGGCTTGAGATGTATGTGCTGGCCTGTCTCAGACACTATTCAGGTTTTGAAAAACATCACAGGAAAGTGTTAACAGGTACTCTGGGCAGTTCTGTCCGCAAGAAAATCGGCCGGTTGAATTACTTTAGAACCGTGGCGAAAAAGACAGAAACCGGCTGGGTTCTTGCAGTTCCTGAAACTTCCGGCTCCGGTGATCTCATGAGTACAAGGGGAACCAACAGCATCGCGTGGCTTCCACCGGAAAGCACAGGAGCAGAAGCCGGAACAGGTGTATTGTTTGTGCTGATGTCGTGGGCAGGCGGGGAGAGCTGCTGGGAATGAAGGACAGATACGGCAGGGTTATCGATTACCTGAGGGTTTCGGTTACAGACAGGTGCAATCTCAGGTGTATCTACTGTATGCCTGAAGAAGGTATTCCGTACATTGAGCATTCGGCGATTCTGAGGCTTGAGGAGATTCAGAAGCTTGTGGAACTGATCCACCAGGCTTTGAACCTCAGGAAGATCAGGGTTACGGGAGGGGAGCCACTGGTTCGCAGGGGGGTTGTCTCGCTGGTAAAGGCAATCTCTCCACTTGCAGAAACGGTTATGACAACCAACGGTGTTCTGCTGTCGGAGTTTGCTTCAGACCTGAGGGCAGCAGGGCTTTCCAGAGTGAACATCAGTCTTGATAGTTTGAAGGATGATGTTATCCGCAAGGTAACCAGACGGGATGTAACTCTGAGCAGTATTGAAAGAGCCATTGAATCAGCTATGCGCAGCGGTCTTACCCCGGTTAAAGTTAACTGTGTTGTGCTTAAGGGTGTGAACACCGGCGAGCTGGCAGACATGGTCGGATGGGCGGAGGATATCGGCGTAACAATGAGATTTATTGAGCACATGCCCATGACCGGTTCCGCGTGCAGTTATGTACCGGGGAATGACATACTTAAAGAGATCAGTGTCGATTTTGGAGAAGTGCGGAAGACTGCAACTGTAGGTACAGCGGATATCTACACAACACCTTCAGGAATTGAATTCGGTCTTATTGCACCGGTGGCAGGTGGAATGTGCGCCAGCTGCACCAGGCTCCGGCTTACGGCTGAAGGTGAGCTGCTGCCCTGTCTGGCTGGGGGGGTCTCACTTGACCTCAGGGATATGCTCCGTTCAGGAGCTGAAGACCTTGAAATGGTAAAAGCCGTACATGAGCTTGTTGCACGAAAACCTCATCACGGAGCCTGTGGCGGCGTAAGCATGTGGAGGATAGGTGGATGAAACTTACACATCTGAATGAAGACGGATACGCCATAATGGTCAATGTGTCCGGTAAACAACCAACAGACAGAACTGCAGTAGCACAGGGAATTATCCGGCTTGGCGACGCTGTTTTAAAAACACTTGCAGATGGCAACACACCCAAAGGAAATGTTATTAACACCGCTGTTGTTGCTGGTATACAGGCAGTGAAGAAAACTTCTGAATTGATACCCATGTGTCACCAGCTGGCAGTTCAGGGAGCTGACATACAGTTCGAGCTGAACGGCAGAAGTTTGAAGTGTACCTGCAGTGTATCTGCCCTGG
>JAGGYZ010000179.1 GCA_021162285.1 Candidatus Fermentibacteraceae bacterium | reverse complement strand
GTATTATACATGTATAGGTCTAACACATGCCAAACACAGAACTCCAGCCAAGCCAACGAGTTACATGCTTTATTTTGGGTTATCTCTTAAAGTTCTGTCAGATAATAAAAAACCCCCTGAAAAGTAGGTCTGGTCAAAGAAAGCTGTAAATTGAAGCTCTAACTTATTACCCAGTTACACGGCGATGGGGGGTATGAAATGTTTCGGACAATACTGACTGATACTTGCAATTTGATTGGGTTATTATAATCCGTATAATTGGAGCTGTATGAAACATAAAAAGAAAAGAAGATCAATGTGAAAACTAGTGAGCTCAATGATGATACGGTAAAATTATTAAGAATTATTGCAGTATCGGTTGGAATTCTGATGATTGCAGGTGCCCTGTTTGCCAATTTCATCGGATTTAGTTCCGATACCGGAATTAGTCACAACCAGGTTGCATTCCTGATTTCGGGAGTAGCTTTAATAGTTTTCGGTATTCTTGGACGCAAGTTCCCTGGACTTTACAAAGGACTTGCACTTCTACTTCTAAATCTTCTAGTAACCATTATGCTCCTTGAATTTGCATCCATCATTCTTGTGAAGCTGATTGATCAAGACAGATTCGATATCAGAGAGCGAAAGATTGAAGAAGGACATTTAGATTTGACCGAAAACAGTGTAGTACTCGGGATGTACGCTCCATTTGTAGTGTGGAGATCCAATCCTGCTCTTAACTCTGACTCAGTCACAGTAGATAATGATGGTTATCGAATCACACCAGGAGTATCAGCAGAATCTGATGCATACAGAGTTTTTCTTCTGGGTGGCTCTGCAATGTGGGGAACCAATGTTTCCGATTCAGGCACCATAGGAGCGCATTTACAGCAACTCCTTACAGAATATAGGTCCTACCAGCCAACATCAGTAAGCAACATGGCTCAAGTCGGTCATTCTTCTACCCAGGAAGTAATTGAGTTAATGCTTCAACTTCGTGATGGGAGCATTCCGGATCTTGTGATATTTTATGACGGATTTAATGATGTCTGGGGAGCATACGAAGCAGGAAGAGCTGGAACACATCATTCTGAACGCGCGATTGCAGCACGTGTGGAAGGTTCACCCGAAGCTTTGAATATTATTCCACCATTTGAGGCTATTCTTAGAGGAACAAACACCTGGCTGCTTATAAGCTCCATCAGACAGAATAGCTCGCAGCCGGAATCGAGATTAGAAATGCTTGAAACATATTTCACAATGGGAATAGATAAAGATATTCTGGCTGAAAGCGTTGTTTCAACTTACCTGGGTAATTGCGCAATTGTTGAAGCCCTGGCTAAGCAGTACGGTTTTGAATACATTTTTGTCTGGCAGCCATCGGTCTGGTACGGGGAAAAGCCCTTGAGTGAATTTGAAGAAAGTATTGTTGAGGGTGGATTTGATTTCTTTCTTGCCGGTGGTGATCCAGCCTTCAAAAGCCTCTATACAACAACATACAGTATTTTTGAGGAATCTGCAGTTGATTCAACCCATTATCTTTCCTTTGCCCATATTTTTGACGACATGTCAGAAACAGTCTATAATGATTATGCAGGTGTCCATGTTGATTCCTGGGCTAACAGAATAGTTGCTGAGGAACTTTTGGCAGCAATCACTGAACTGAATCAAAACTAAATTACGCACCTGAAAAAGTAGTTTAGAAAACTCTAAGATAACAAAGGGCAAGCACTTTTAGTGAGCAATCAGATTTGATCATCAGCCTATCTCATTGTTCCACCGTAAGCTCGGGTACTGCTGCACAGGCTGAATTTTAATGTGATATGTTGCTGATGGAATCACCTGATGTTCCATTAATTGAGGTCTGTTGCTTCTGGCAGTTCGATCACGGACACAGCACTGTGGGATGTTCCGTGAAGGATTGAAACCGGCAGCAATGGGCAGAACTCTCTTAGAAAAAATTATCAGTGCGCACGACGGCGGTGAATGCATCTGCGGCGATGTATATTAACGGAGTGTTAACTGTCTGGTCTCTCCTTACATCTTTGAGAATGCAGGAAAATGAAAAGGTTTCTACCGGTGGGCCTGTTGCTGTTGCCTATAGTTTTTTCCATGATTCCTTTTGTTTTCGCTTCGTGGCATGAGATTGTTCAATCCGGTGATATTGCTCTTCTTGAGATGGCTACCCGGAGTGTTCCAGAGGGTGTTTTTACCGGAGCATATTCCAGATTCGGATTTCACCATCCCGGCCCGATGTATTCCATCATCAGGTACCCTCTGTATCTTCTGACCGGAGGGCGTGCTCAGTCTTTCTACATTGTGACTGTGCTGATCGTCGGGCTTTCTCTCTGGGGTGCTTTAGCGATTGTTCGGGAAGCGGAGACATACATCACGGTTGTTATTTTTGCGGCGGTGTTCTCATTCTTTGCTTTCAGTCTGAGTAAGTCAATCTGGTTAAGTCAGTGGAATCCGTTTATCATCATCTTTCCTCTTATTCTCTCAGTGGTTGGGATGGCTTCCTATTCCAGCGGAACTGTCAGATACCTGCCCCTTACTGTTGTCAGTGCTTCATTTGCAGCACAGACTCATCTGGGTGTTCTTCCTTTAGCGGGACTGATGTTTCTATACAGCGCCGTACTTGTTTTCCACCGCAGGGAGTTCAGAAACCGTTACGTTGTCATCTCGGTGGTTCTGGCTTTTGTTATCTGGATTCCTGTTCTGGTTGATCAGATTTTCTCCAACGGGTCTGGAAACCTGTCACTGATCTACAGTACGCTGAGGGAATACCCTGCCAGCGGTTTCACCAGAGTAAGCCTTGCTTCCTGGTTCTCTGCCGCTGCACCAATGGAGATGGCGGTTCTTGGGCAGTGGTGTCGGGGACAATCCCATTCCATGGTTTTCTTTCAGGCTGTTATCGCCGCAGTGAGAACAGTTCTTCTTGTGATTTCTGTGTTTGTTGCAGCATTCCGGAGCAGGCACAGTTTTGAAACAAGGCTGTGCCTGCTTGTCCTGGCGCTGATCGTTGTTTCGCTGATCTCGGTTTTCAGCGTAAGAGGTGATATCTACTGGTATTTAACGATGTGGATATCTGTTGTGTCTCCTCTTTCGTGGTTTTCCATATTGCTTGTATTCTCCAATTCAGTGGTTTCCAAAAACAACCGGGTTGTTGCTGCTGCAGCCACTGCGGTTCTGGTTGTTTTCACACTGCTTAATGTACGGGCGGTGTCAAGCGCAGACTTTTCAGACGATCCTCTGCACTACCACGACATGGAAACAGAATACCTTTCCGGGAAACTTATGGATGAAGATATTCTGGACAGTATTCACCAGATTCAGATAAGTATTGACAGCAATGAATTGTGGCCGCAGATGATGGGATTAACCTGTTATTTGAAAAAACAGGGATACCAGGTTGCAGTTCAGCAGGACTATGTATTTATGCTGAACACCTCCAACCCTGTATTAACACATTCTGCAGAGGTATTTCTGTATCAGGACAGTGCGGGAACCGGTTATTTCATCAATGAGAACTGGTAAGTAGAATGCAGCAGGCTTTGTGTTAGTTTACAGGCAGAGTTCGATTACGGCGGGAGGTAATAATGTCCGGGATTTTATTTGCTTTGTATCTTGCTGCAGTTTCTTCTTCCGTGTCATCCGGAGGATTTGCGGCTTTTGTTACTGCAGGCGGTGAATCGGTGTGTGTTGTTGACGGAGGCGGGGGAACGGTGTCTGCAGTTGAAGCCGCAGCTGGTGAAAGGCTGAGTTATCCGGCTCTCGGTGAACTCAGGCTTGTGTATGTATCCTCAACAAGAGGGCTTGTGGAAGAGGATGTTGTTTCCGGAGAATCCACAGTTCTCTCCGCTGAGCGCACAGGTGCTCCATGGTTCTCCTCTGACGGTGATCTGTGGTATACCTTTGACGGTTTCCTGTGTAAAAACGGAGTTTCCACAGGAGTTGAAGTTCCCGCCTTTTACATATCAGTTGAAAACGGTGTTGCGGCGTTCACCGACAGAAGCGACTGTCTGCACATTGTGTCACTGATAAGCGGCGAAGAACAGATCGTTCAGGGCTTAAGGTATTTTTCTCCTGTTGTGCTTGCAGGTGGTGATGTGGTTGTTTCCTCCCTTACCGGGGAGATAGTATTTGTTCCCGCAGGCGGCGAGCCGGTTGTTGTGGCTTCCGGAGAACAGCCATGCTGGAGTTACCGCCTTGGCGGACTGTTCTTTTGTGTATCAGCAGATGACGGGCACAATATTACTGCTGCTGACCTGTGGTTTGTGAAGCCGGGGGAGGAGTCTGTTCAGGTAACTTTTACTGAGGACATCTTGGAGACAAAACCAGCATGTTCCGGTGATCTTGTGTGGTTTGTTGATGCGGCAACCGGTGTTCCACACTGCGAGAGAACAGATGTTTATGCTCTTTAGGTCTCTGGCTGTTTTTGTTACAGCAGGTATCACGATCTGTCTTGACCCCGGGCACGGCGGAACCAGCACAGGCGCGGTGGGAGACTACATCCTTGAGAAGGATGTTGTTCTTGAGGTTGCGCTTGAGCTGCAGAACTGGCTAAGCCAGGTGCCTGGTATCTCTTTTGTGGGTCTGACCCGTGATGGAGACTACAATGTTTCGCTGCAGGCCAGAACTGACTACGCCAATTCGTGGGGTTTTGACTACTTTGTTTCCATACATGAAAATGCGTTTAACGGCGCTGTTCAGGGAACGGAAACATTCTGTTACTCCCTGGACCCCGGTGATGTGTCATACCAGCTGGCTGTTCCTGTACAGAGCAGCATTGTAAGCGCCTACGGTTACACAGACAGAGGAGTTAAAGCCGGGGCATATCTGCATGTTATCCGTGAAACGCAGATGCCTGCCATACTGGGAGAGGGCAGTTTTCTTGACTACACTCAGCAGTGGAACGAATCATACCTCTACGCATTCAATGTGGACGATCACAATGGGGTGCAGGCGTGGGCATACACACACGGTATCTGTGAATTCCTGGGTTTGTCTGTACCGTCTTACGGCAACGGTGTGGTGTTGATGGATAACCTTTCGCCGGGGTTTACCGTTGACGATTCGCTTGAATGGGCTGTGGAAACCTCAGGTGCTCCCTGGATGATGAACTGCTTTACCGCAGAAGTATCTGCTGGAAGAACCGCTTCCTGGAGTGCCATGGTTGCTGTTAGCGGTGTGTTTTCAGTTGAAAGCTGGTGGACTTCAGGCAGCGATCGCTCACAGTCTGTGTGTTACCGTGTATTCCATTCTGGAGGGTACACGGATGTACTGGTGAACCAGTGTTCTCAGGGAGGTGGCGAGTGGTTTTCACTGGGAAACTTCAGTTTTAACGGAGACTGTACAGTTCAACTACTGGGTGCAGAGAGTTCGCCTGGTGTGATGGTTGCTGATGCTGTTAAACTTGTGCCTCCTCTGGGGACACAGGGGAATGATCCCGTTGGATTCTCCGTTATTCAGAATCCTTCTTCCAGTTTTTCTTTCATTTTGTCTTCAGATGTTGGAACTGAAGTTCTTGTCTACGATTTTTCCGGAAGGCTCGTCTCCATTCTGCATGGCTCCGGTTCAGTGGAATGGACTCCGTCAGGTTTGCCTGATGGTGTG
>JAGGYZ010000078.1 GCA_021162285.1 Candidatus Fermentibacteraceae bacterium | reverse complement strand
TGACTCACAGCAGTAACCTCCACAGCATAACGACCGTCGGGAAAAAATGCCTGCCGGTTTGAAATCGGGTTCCCCGAATACTCAGGCTTTGCAAGAAAAGTATCCCACGCCCCCTGACAGATGCCACCAACCCAGTCGTTTGTATAGCCTGAAGCTGTATACACATTGCTCCACCCGTTGGCCCACGAGGATGGTTCCGCCGCCCCGCTGTTGGTTACGATGTAGGCATTCATATTGTAATCCCAGTATGGGTCTTTTGCACCCCCACCATTTGTCAGATGGCCGTCCGGAAACAATGCCCGATATCCTGGTGAATCTCCGGATGGAATTTCATCACGCATTTCCATTAGGAATCTCTCTCCATAATTACCTGAATCGGGAGCTGCAGGTTCATAAGCAAGAGTATTGGGATTCTGACTTAAAATCTGATAGGAGACAGAGTAAACTCCTGCCGAATCCCTGTCGGATAGCCCCTGGAAGGCTGAAAACGGTGCAACTGCTATGTCTACAGCTCCACTGAGAATACTCTGGAATAAATTCCTGTTGGGATTACCTGGAGCATAGCCAAGTTGCATGTATGTTTCAAATCCATCAGGCGTAAACCAGATTCCTCTATTACCAGCAGGAAAAAGGAATTCTTCCCATTTCACATGATTAAACTGAATCTCATCGTAATCGGAAAGATTATCAGTAAAGAAATCGAAGGGATTATACAAACCGGGAGGGGATCCTCCCTGCAGATTATCCAACCATTGGAGATGCATGTGCAGGGGGGCAGATGGACTATACAGTGAACATGGAGCTAAAGGTTGGTGATCAGCAACTGCTTTAGGAATTGAATCAGCCCATAACTCCGGACGCGGAATACTCAAATGGGTGATTCCCCAGCCTTCCTGGCTGGTTGAATCAATCCCAAATACAAGCGACGATCCCAGATCGCCCAAAAATATTTGTATGGCATACATTGGGGTGTCTGCAGGAACAAGTACCGAATCTCCAGTGATTGCTCCAAAGTCCAACCCGGGATGTGCCCCTTCTCCGATAACACACCAGTCTCCGTAACCTTCTATCACACTGTGGGGAGCCTGGGCATTCTTGAAGAATGGAAAGGAAATCTGCCACGGGATACTGAGTTCACCAGAAAGTGCTACAGTTGTCAGTAGAATAGCGGCTAAACAAACAAAGCAATTTCTCATTCCTCACCACCTCCCTCAACCCGCATTATCAAGACCCTATTGTAATCTGAATATGCAAATCGCTCTCCATCAGATTGAATGCTATTTACCCCTCCGCGTAACCCAACCTCAGTATTGTTGTTACGCGAGAATGTCAAAGGACTCGACGCACTGCTGCAAGGAGCAGATATCCATAGAATTTCACCCCCTGTATTTGTGTAAATAATTTTTCTTAAATGATTGTTCTGGTACTTTGGAGGCTCTGATGAAGAGCTCAGTACACAAGCACCATTAATAGCAACTGCTGTAGGTGCTCCGCGCCTCCAGTTTTCAGTAGGATAATGCATGTCAGTAAGTGATTCTCTACTGGAAGCATCTGCACCAAACAAAAGCCCCTTTGTAGTCATTGATACTGCCCATGCATGTCCTGAAACACTGGGAACAGGAGCAACTGTATGACAGTCAGTCCACTCCCAGAGAAGATCACCTGTAAAGCCATCAAAACATTTTAAACCAGTACGAGCTGACATTATAAGTACTGAACCATCGGCACTTACCATAAATGGGCTTATCTGAAGAGTAACATCCAGTTCCTTCTCCCATAAAAGCGTTCCTGCTCTATCATAAACAGTAAGGATGTTCCCCGCTTCAAGGAAAACGATTATTGAGCCTCCGGATGCGTGCCCAAATCTTGATCCCCATCCAACATTTGTTTCTCTTGAAAAAGCAAGATTCAGATCCGGATCATAGTATTCCAGGGGATTCTCCGTTGTAGTACTCCAGCGGTAAATTGATCCATCATCATTGACAAAAAACATACTTGGCCAATGGGTATTCTTAAGAGCTTCAAAAGTACGAACTCCACCTGTTTCTATATTCACAACATCTGCTTCACGAGCATACATTCCTCTGCGACTGTCAATAAATCTTCCAAGGACTAGCGCAAACCGTCCGTTCCTTGAGTAAATAATTCCTGTGGGTGAGCAAGCTAACGGAATATCCCTTAGCTCTTCATCCTCCTGTAAAATTACCAGCTTGTCCTTCAAGAGCATTACGATGCGCCATTTCTCACCATTATCTGTGGGCACAAAAAATGCCTGGCAGCCAATGCTGGCTGTGGGGCCATTGCAGTTCTCGCCCCAGCCAATGGGTTCTCCATAATCAAGCGGATTGATCGAAACTTCTTCAATCACTCTGTATCCAAGTGCAGTCCATTCCTCATCTGTCTGGTCAAGGATGTTCGGCTGCGTAACTGTGATTCCCAGAAGCGCAATGATTAGATAACTCATGTCAATCTCCCTAGTTTATTACCATAACACGATGTACATCTATATTATCCGAATCTGTCTGAAGAAAATACAAACCTGTAACAAGCTTCCTGCTGGTAAAAACACAGGTTCCTGAAGCGGGTACTGCAAACTCTTCAACAACTCTGCCGGACAGATCCATCAGGTGTATTTTAGAATGCTGAAAACCGGTTGCAGAAAAGCAGATTGAACCTTCTGCAGGATTGGGCGAGGTTACTTGAAGAGACTGTTCTGGAAGAACTGCTTCTCCGG
>JAGGYZ010000326.1 GCA_021162285.1 Candidatus Fermentibacteraceae bacterium | reverse complement strand
GTATGTGGTAGTCTTCCTTCCCGGCTTCAAGACCGGAAACAAAACCACCGACTTCCTCTGCGGTGTTAAGCACCAGCTCCTGGAACTCTCTGGGGCAGTTGTTCCCACTGCGATTTTCAAGGGAAAGGAAAATATTGATAACCTGTCGGAACTCGTTCTTTATCCCGTCAGCAAAAAGCTCTGGAGAGATAAAACCGTTCACTGGAAGATCTTCTGAACCAACTGGGACACACTCATATTTCTGACCCGACCACGGCTTCTGCTCCAGAGTGCTATTCTGACCAGACAGCAATGCCTGCCTTACAGCCGTACCCTGGAAACTGTAGAAAGTCCAGCCATCCATAGGGATGGCATCCCATACAACCTGACCTTCCCCGATTGAACTGCGCAGTGGGAGGAACTCGCCGCCAGCGAGCAGATTGATCTTCTCGACAGCTGAACTTGCATCTTTCAGACCGCCGGGAAAAACAATTGTAACCGCGTCGCCGGCAAAAGAAACCGGGAACCCCCCGGATTCAGCACAGATGGTGCTTACTGCCGACAGGGTGCTGCTGACCTCTCTGGATATGAGCTCAGCGCCCTCTGCGCCAAGCCCTTTCATCCGCTCAAACCTCGATGTGAAGCCAATAATATCAGCGAGTAGAACCGCTCCGCTGAAACTTCCCGATACAACACCCTTTCGTGTCATTTCTTTGATCATTAAAGGTGCGTAGCTCAAAAGTTCCCTTCGAAAAATGTCTGTTCCTGAATTTGCATACATAGCCTTAGAGTACAAGTGTGGACATGCACTGTATTTCAATGGCTGACAACCATGTAAGTCATTGAAGCAACACCATGTTCACAAGTTAATTATACACAATCAAAACCTGAAAGGCATAAAAGAACTTCGTACCGGTTATACAGGAGGAAAGACAACTTATCGTGGAGTGATAGTGACGGTTGCATCAGGTGCTCCAAGTGTTATTCACACAGCACAGTATGTTCTGGCGGAATGTTTCGAACTCTCAAGTTGCAGCCCACAGAAACCAGACACAACCGGCTCCACCTTTTCATCCCCAGAGTTGTCTGCAAGAGTACGGAACTATTCGGCAGGTAAAGGCTCCTTTCCTTGAAGGGTAGAAAAGCTTATACAAGTGCTCTTGCTCGTTGTGTTTTTAGCATGAACCAGCTCATTCCTCTGAGATACGTTACTGATCTCTGTGGTCTTTCCAGAGATACAGTAAAACAGATTCATAAGGAAAAACTGAAACGAAAGTTCAAGAGAATCAAGAGAAGGCGGTATCACCGAGGTTCAGAACAGACCCGGTGGAGACACCGTTTTTCTTGTCTACCTTCCCGCTGCAGCTGAGCCAGTCAGTTCGAACGGCAGCATGGAAGAATCTGTATCACTACAAACGGGGACCGAAACAATTCTTCTGGTAGAGGATGACAAGCAGGCCAGGGAATTGACCGTTCATGATTGGCTCACCATGTTTGCTAAGTTATGTATAGATGGCTTTTTTTTCTATCCTTTCTTTCAGGAAAGGACTCATGTTTCTGCGAAGTCTTACAATATCCACATACCTGTTCAATTGTGATTCCAGGTATTCTTTCATGTGCACGATGTTGAAGGGTTCAGCGTTTACTGTTTTTATAACAATATCCACATCGCTGCCCGCCGTTGCCTCATCTCTTTCAACAGAGCCAACAATCCCGATTAGCAGAATTCCATACTCCTGCGCATTGTTTGTTTTGAAATCTTCAAGAATACGATAACTTCTAAACGAGACATATGACTGCCCATCTGTAACAATCAGAAAATACGCAGGTGTATTGCATGTTTCTAATCAGTCCGATTGTAAAGCGAGAGAGACAGCAGTGCTTTATTTCAGGCGGACGGCTTGCTGCATATTGCCTGAAAATCCGCCATGTACTCTATGTCAATATCCTGAGTGGTTCCGAGATGTTCTATCAGGAAGCCTGTCTGTTCAAGTTCTTTTTGCAAAGCAGAGGGGCTCAATACTCTCCGCGTACACATCCAGAATTTATCTTCGAAAAATACTTTATCGTACGGATAGTCTTCTTTAACCTCGTTCCACAGAATTCCCAGCTCATCCATTCTTCCACTGTCAGACCATCTGGAAGTATCCTCGATGCTCATGGTTTCCATTATGAAATGTCCGCCATTTTTCAGAAGCCTGAAAATGCTGGATAACGCGGCTTTTCTGTCTGCGTCATAGGTAATGCAGTGCATGCAGTGCGTGTCTGAAATAACATCGTAAATACCAGACCCGGTTTCAGAGATCCTGCATATATCATCCACAGAGAAATGTATGTTCAGACCCCGCTCCTTTGCGTTTGTCTGAGCCATTTCAATAGCAGTTCGGGAAACATCAATGCCATCAACAAGGTAACCCTGCTTAGCAAAAAAGCAGGCGGCAGGCCCCGTACCGCAACCAACATCAAGTATTCTTGAATTGGATGCAGGATTGATCCTATCCAGTGCGACCGTCAGGAATTCTTTCATGTAGAAATCTTCAAAGGCATCCGCTTTATTCTGAAATTCATCCCAGGAGGATGTGTTGCTTTTCTTCACTTCCTTGTAGCATTCCTCGTGACTTTCGTAGTATTTCATCTTTACTCCTCCTTCCACAGTAATACTGAAGTGAACCTGTTTCCGCAGTAAATTAGCAGTTACCGGATGCTTGCCGCACTGTCGCCGGGACGCTTTCAATTACTGGTAGTGCTAATTTCTTCCAAAAGCATTCTCTGGATCGTTAGCTTCAGCGGCTTGAGTTGATGTTTATACACCCAGAATATCTGCTCTGCATCAATGTCAAAATAGTGATGTGAGATAATATCCCGCAG
>JAGGYZ010000066.1 GCA_021162285.1 Candidatus Fermentibacteraceae bacterium | reverse complement strand
GTTCTTGAGGATCGAGTAACAGAACATGATACCATTCCCCCGCCACTTAATTTTGTAAAGTTATTATTGATATCCGAGGGCGGGTAGAAGAGCGACAGCACTTCCCCCGCCATTTTTTTAGAATAAAAAAATGGCGGGAACGTGTGGGAATCGAACCCACCCAGGATGGTTCTAGCACCCGACGTCGGATTTGAAGTCCGAGAGGAACACCAGCTCCCTTCCGCTCCCGCGGTGTAGTTAAGATTGTAAATTATCGGGAATTGTCAAGTTCTCTGTATTTGAGTATATCCTCAATCAACATTACAGCCTCGGGGAGAGGGTATTATGGAAGTTAATGTAAGCAAGATTGTTGAAGTTCTTGCAACAGCACCCGATTCAAGCGCCCGTACGGAAGAATTATTGAATAAACTGCCCGACGGTCATGAAATCGTTGAGTTGTTTGTTGAACTGGACCGTAATGCCGTTGCTTCTCCAGCCCATTGCCTTGCTTTCTTTACAATTGTTGGGGCTGTTTCATTTGCAGACAAAATGGTTCGTATGTCGTACAAGCAGCTACTTACAGAGACAGAGCCGCTTTGTACAGATCTTGTCAGGATCTGGAAAACAGTGGAAAGTCTCGATGGGGACCAGAGATTGAATTTTTCGGCAAGGTGTTCTCTCCTGCTGGAAGCCGGGTGTCTTGCCTGGCAGGATGTCAAGGATGCCGGCCGTGCAGTGGGTTCGCTGTCGGGCTCATCTCTCTTAAAAACGATCTGCGGCGGAGAGGATGAGGGGTCTCAAATTCTCCGAACAGAATCCGGCGCCTGGCCATCTGGAATCTGGAAGAAAGTCGAAGAAGTTCTTGAAGAACTTGATTTCACCCGGGAAAAAGACAGAAGCTGGAAATACAGAATAGACCTTGACAGCAGGCCAAGGCTTGTTTCCGGTGCAAATATAAAGGCTTATGTAAAAACAGGAGCCAGTACACTGTCTCCTCTGGCACTGGCAAGACTTTCGCAGAATCTGGTTACCAGGTTCAGCCTTCTGCTTAGAACCATAAGCATGTACCCGGCGGACCATCCGTCTATTGTACCGGCACTGGACTCTTTCATTGAACTTCTGGAATCGTTCGCAGACAGTGAAGCCGGTATGGTTGCCCTTACCATACTCGGCGGGGAACTAATGCTGAACAATGTTAAAGTGAAGTCCAGATCAAAATCCACAAAGAATCTGATGGCTCATCTTACAGAGCGTAGAATCAACAGTATCTCCTTCCAGCTCGGGCTTGATTCGGAAAATCTTTTCAATTTTATCGAACTTCTTAACCGCAAGGCTCCACAGATCAGAGAGCGGGGCGGTCTCAATGAAATGTGTCGTACAAGGGGACTGGAGAACATCTCTGTTGACGAATTCAGATATGCCCTTGTGGCCAGAGACGGAAAGCTTGTTTCTGAAGTTGTTACAGGATCAGTGGATTCTACTCTGGAAGATCTGATATTCAGAGAGCTGATAGACAGGCTGCAAAAGGGAGATTCCATCAAAGACATTCCTACACAGCAGCTTGGTGAAGCCCTCTCCAGAATTCTTGATGAGGCTGCTGCTGGTTCTGGAAAATACAGGTCAATGCTGGCTGATTTTGTTGCAACGCTTGATCCTACTATTCTGGAAAAGGGTATTCTGGTAAGCAGGGAGCTGCAGAAGACACTTGCGTGGGGTTCACTGAGAAAAATCATAGACAAGAATCTGGAAGACCTTGACAGCGAGAACACTGATTTCATACTTGATGCCCTTGACAAACTCAATCAGCTTGCCTGTATAGGTGCTGAAAGGGGAAAAATACATACGGTGATGCATGTAACCGATAATGTCAGAGGGCTTCTTCTGCAGGGTATCCTGTTCCCCGATTCACTTTTTGCATCTATTATTC
This sequence comes from Candidatus Fermentibacteraceae bacterium, assembly GCA_021162285.1. Lineage (GTDB taxonomy): Bacteria > Fermentibacterota > Fermentibacteria > Fermentibacterales > JCC-6 > Sabulitectum. The sequence goes on along the minus strand of JAGGYZ010000066.1, from coordinate 14,206 downwards.
TTCTCGGTTCGGTGTGTGAGCGACTTATTGCAACTGGAAGGCTGACATCAGCTTCTGAGCTTGTGTCTACAATCTCCGATTGCAGACTGCTTCCAGTAGACACTCCGGCACACGCCAGTGCACTTAGAAGGGGGCTTTCCGAAGCATTCAGAAGAATTGATACCCCGGAGGCTGCTGATGTTATTCTGCAGGCATTCATGGAGTCAGATGAGAGCAGATACCAGGCTGCAGAGAAGATTACTGCTCAGGTAATGTTCAGAAATCTTGGAATGCGTCTTGTCGACCTGTTTCTTGAGAGAAGGCGAGACATAAGAGCAAGAGTCTATTCTGTGCTCAGGAGGTTTGGTGCTGGATATCTGCTGATGTTTCACAATCGGATTGATGAACTTGAGCGAGGGGGGCTGACTGTAAGAGATCGAGAAACCGGGAGGTTCGTTACGCAGGACTGGTACATAATGCGGAACCTCATTTCTCTTCTTGGAGATCTCGGGTCAGAGAGATCCATTCCTGTTCTTGAAAGGTTGTGCGACGACTCTGATGACAGAGTAAGAAGACAGGCTCTGGTTTCGCTGATGAAGGTGTCGGAGGAGAAAGCCCTGCTTTTCGCAAGCAACATGATAGGCGACCCTTCTTCAGATGTTACAGCCGTAGCCGTGGACGTTTTGTCGAAGGCAAGTGTTATCGAGAGGGGACTAATCCCTGCCATGCTCCGGCTTATGCACACTCTTCCCTCATCCAGGAAAACCCTGATGCGCTTCTTCATGAAAGTTCATGACGACAAAGCAGTGCAGCGTCACTTCAGATCGGCATTTTCCCACTGTCGTGGAGTACCCTTTGATGATGAAGATCTGATGCATGACGGGCTTGCAATTCTGATCCGGTCTGGGAAAACCGAAGCTATAAATGCACTTAAAACGTACCTTGAGAAGAACTCCGGGGGAAAGCTGAAAAGAGCTTCCGCCCCGGAGATAGTACTTGTTTCAGTATCGTCTGCAATCGAGATGATGAGGTCAGCTCACGCATCCGAAACCCCTGTTACCACCTGATATCGGCACCGAAGAAGAAGTGTCTCTGCGGTGAGTAGGCGTTTGGGTTCCCAGCGGGACCTCCTGCAATGTGGTCGGGTTCGCCGTCCCCGTCCTGATCTGCATCGTACCATGCCACATTGTAGATATGGTCCAGGTTCGTTCTGTTGAACAAATTGTACACATCCATGTAGATATTGAAGGTCAAATCACCTGACCAGAACCTCTTTTCAACACGAAGATCCGTATTCATTCTCCACGGGTATCTTTCCTGGTTTCTGAAGAAGGGATGAGTACCGTGTGAAGCGTTGTCGTATGGAATACCGCTCCCGAACGAAGAATTGATCCTGAAGCCAAAGCCTTCAAGCCATCTCTGCCCAAAGAAAGCGTCTCCTCTTTCAACCATCAGACCAGCAGAGGCATTTGCCGTGTGCCGCTGGTCCCAGTCCAGATAAACATCGTCTCTTGGAATCGGGAACTGGGTACCCCATCCGTAAGAATAGTTTTCAGCAGGACTGGATTCTCTTCCCTTTGCCACACTGTAAGAGTAGTTTGCCGCGAAGGAGAAAAACCTGGATGATCTTCTGATAAGACCAAGTTCAACACCCCAGACTGTTCCTGTGCCGTCGCTGTTCACATACTGCCAGAATTCTTCGGTACTTTCCTGAAGATCTGTTGAAACAAGCCCTGTTATCGTCTTGTTGTACGCTACCATTTCAACCAGGGTAAACGGGTCGAATATGTGTTTCAAACCCAGCTCATAGGCTACTGTCTCTTCAGGGTCCAGGTTGGGATTTCCGGAAAGTGGTTCTCCGGACGAGGAGGAGCTGGACTGACTTTCGTAGTACATCATGCTCAGTCCTGGCACCTGGTAGTAGTGTCCGTAGCTGGCCCGGAACATGTCTCTGTCTGAAACGGGGTGGGAAACTCCAAGCCTTGGACTGAATTTGTACTTCACATCGCTGTTTTCATCATTGGGATCAATTATGTCAATTCTTGCGCCAATATTTGCTATCAACCCTGCTGTATACTCTATTCTGTCCTGGGCGTAGATTCCACTGAACCTTGGTGCCCCCTCCCAGGAAGAGTATGTAACTGTGTAGTTTGGAGGGGAATAGATGTCCCACCCTTCCGAGTTAAAGAACCTTCCCTCGTAGCCGGTTTTAAGCTGATGGTAAGCATTCAGCTGGCTTGTATAGTCTGTTCTGACTGTTACCACATCGCTTTCAGACTCGTGTCTGATCCAGTCGGTGTGTCCGCTTCTATAGAAGTGATCTCTGTCTTCGAATTGGTACGGAGCTTCATATTCCAGCCACTCATCTATAGAGAAATCCTCACCGATGATACTGCCTGTGGAGTCTGTAATCCCGTGGGTTTCCTCGGTATGGTACAGGTTCAGCTTGAACTCGATGAAGCTTCTTTCGTTGAAAGAGTGTGTGATAGCGATACCCGGAGAGAATCTGTTCTGCTCTCTTACCGGGAGTGCTCTGTCGTTTTCTCTGGAATAGTACAGAGTGTCACCGTCGTTTACATAATGTTCCACGGTTCTTGACCACAGCCAGTCACGCCAGCCCTTTTCTCCGTCTGAGATGTAGAGGTTGGCAACTATTCTGGTCATCGGTGTGGGTTTCCAGGAGAGCTTTGCAGTGCCGCTCAGTGTCTCGATTGTGCTGTTGTCCCAGTAGCCTCTGCTGTCTGCGTGGTTGAAACCGCTCCGGTTGTAAGAGCCTGAAACAAAGAAACCACTTTCGCCTGGCAGAAAAGTAGGACCACCTATGGCACCTTCACCCTTGACTGCATCACCATGGTATATCTGATTTTCCCAGACGGAGTGCTCCATTGTATTCAAACTTGCATCGCCGTTTTCAGAAAAGGCACCACCGCCGCCATTGAGAGACATCATGAATTTTTCGGTGGCATCACGGGTAATGATGTTTACAATACCGGACTGAGCTCCTCCGTATTCGGCACTGAATCCGCCGGAAGTAATTGAAATCTCGGAAACAGCGGAAAGCGGAATCTCCATGGTGAAAAGATTTGTGGCGGGATCATTCATAACGATTCCATCAACCATGTAGATCACTTCCCCTGAGCGCCCGCCTCTCATGTGAAAGTCGCTGCCAGACGAGACGCCTCCAGAGTTCATTGCAATCAGGTCTCGAATAGAGGTAACAGGCATTGCATCTATATCGTCGCTGCTGATGATATTAACGGAAGAAGTTTCATCAAACACTATCAGCCCGCGTTGATCTGTAACTGTTATTACCGTACTTCCCGTGGCTGTGTCACCCAGCTCGAAATCAATCCTTGTGGTAAGGTCGGCAGAAACCTGAATGCCTTCAACAGTCTGTTCAGCCTTTCCAACCATTCTGGCTTGAAGTGTGTAACTGCCAGGATTCAGGTTGTGGATAAGGTATTCACCGTTGTTATCGGTCATGGTACCGAATTCGGTTCCGGCAATTATCACAGTTGCACCAATCACAGGGGAACCTTCGGTGTCATAGACAACCCCGGCAATCCTTCCGGTGGTTCCAGCAATTGCAGACACAGAAAATACCAGCAGGCAGATAATGAAGACTTTCAAAGCGTCAGCTCCCTTCTTGATTAATGTTCATATATATTGTGTTAGATGATGAAAGGGGTAGTGGTTGAATCAACACAAAGTTATTCTGACATTGTGCCTGTCGGTGCTGCTGTCTTCCGGTTGTGTCTCCACCAATCCGGAGGGGCTGGCACAGTATGCCAATCCTTTTTATGCAGACGAGTTGAAGGGCTTTTTTTACTGCGGGCAGGAACCATACGCTGCTGTTTTTGCCCATGAAAGCTCGGTTGTATGGATATCGGAGCCGGGAAACAACAGGATTTTCTACAAAGATGTTTCAAAAGCCATTGTAAACCCTATTGTCAGCGATACCCTATTCGTTGATTTCGCTCCTGGCAGGATGGTTTCGCCGCCTTCAGGAGACAATATTTACATCTGCAGCTACAATTCAAACGAGATATACATGTTGAACACCGAGTCTTTGGGCTGGATCAAGGTTTACACCAACTCTTCATCAATCAGTACTGTACAGTTGTCGTCTGACGGAGAAACATTGTTTCTCGGGTCACTTGGCAGCCCGTGGCACATTGAAGCGGTTTCAACAGCAGACTGGACTCAGGCGGCAAGTATTTCAGTGGAATACCCCGTCTCCCGTCTGGAGCTTTCTCCCGACAACAGCCTTATCGCTGCAGGTAATTCCGGCAGAACCTGTATCAATTTGTTTGATGCAGCTGATCTTTCACCGATGGATACACTGTTCATGCCCATGCGTACAGGAACAATGGCTTTTACCTCCGACTCCAGAAGCCTTGTTGTTCTGGATGCTGCATCACAGCGTCCTTACATGGTGAAAGTGAACCTGGCCACAGGAGAAGAGGAATTCAGATCCAGACCATACAACTCTTACCTGAAAAACTGTAGAATTCCTGGGACAGATGTTTTAATCCTTCCAAGAAATCAGGATGAGAGAGTTTCTGTTCTCAACATGGAGAACATGATATTCGCTCCTTCGCTTGAACTGGACAGCAGGGCAGGTGCAGCATGTATTTCGAGTGACGGCGACTACATAGTTACCGTTTCCAGAACAACAATACCGGGCCGGGCAACTGTTTTCGTTAAAGGAGATTGATTTGAAAGCATCCATGAAGTTTATTGCAGCATTTGCTGTGCTTTCATCAGCAGTCTTGTTTTCCAGCTGTGTGGATGCTCTTGAACCTGCCGGCCCCGCTCAGTATGTGAATCCTGATTATCCTTCGAATTTGTTCGGTTATACAGGAATACCTGCGACGGTTAGAGGTGGTTTTCTTTATCAGCAGACGGTTTACATTCTCGACCGTACAAGCCAGTCTATGATTTCTTTTTCGTCCACTGACCCCAACCTGGCAAATCCTGACTCTTTAGTGCAGAAAGACACGCTGGCTCTTGGTTTCCGCCCTGGAGAATCCTGTTTTAACCGCTTTACGGAAACACTGTTTATTTCCGATGGTAATACAAACGACATCTACAGACTGTCTGTTCCAGGGGGAGGAATTCCCGAGTTGATCTGTTCCAGCGGATCTTCAATTACCAGCTTGTTTTCCGTTGAGAACGGCAGCTCGCTTGTTGTGTGTTTTCTGGGCCCGGAGTGGCTGGTCAGAAAGATAAACGCAGTTACAGGGCAGGTTGAGAAAGAGTATTCAACGGGCTGGCCGATCACGAGGGCTGCTCTGTCGGTTGATGAAACCAGGCTTCTGCTAAGTAACTCGGGCCGGGAATATCTCATAGAGATTGACACAGATTCGTTTGAGAAAACTGATTCAATCCCGATGCCTGAAAGGGTTGGCCCGTTTCTTTACAACACCAGCGGTAACATCGTTGTTTTTAACCAGTACACAATTAATCCAAGGGTTTATCTGCTGGATGGTGATACGAGGTCAATACTGGATGTTGTTGAGTGTATCAACCCGTATAAACACTGTTTTCTCATGCCTGGAACTGATATCGTTCTTGCCCCCAGAAGGTCAGACAACCGGGTTTCGGTTCTTAACACGGGGAACATGGTTTTTGCCCCTTCAATATTCTGTTTCAACTATGCTGAAGTTGCGTTTTCTGCGCCTGAAAACAATTGTATCGTTGTACTGAGTGACAGTCCTGGAAGAGCATACGTGTACAGTAATGCTATCTGACCGTTCTGAAGTGTTGTTCTACTCCCACCAGTGAACAAGACCCGGCTCCACCACCCTGCCGTATTTTGGGTGTGCCGGTAGAACTCTTACTGTGAAACCGAACCTTCCTGCTTCCATGCATGGAATTGATCCGTTGAACAGTAGCATTCCGTCTTCTTCTCTGCTGAATTTCAACACAGTGGAAGTTCTTCCTGACAACCAGTCATCACCGGAAGCTTCACCAAACTGAGCTTCAACTGAAAGGTCTTCCGCACTGAGTCCCGGAGCACGCAGTTTCGCAGAGACCTCTATGCTGTCACCCACTGTGAGAGTATCAGACATTTCCAGAGGCTCCACTCCTGCAATAGTTATACCCTGCCACTTTTCGCGAACAGCTTCCTTCCAGTTCGCCAGTTCTTTGGCTCCTTCCATGTTGTTGACGCCAAGAGATCGGGCAAAACTCAGCGCAGGCATGTAGTAATTACCTGTGTACTCTGCAACCATTCTGTTTGTATTGAATTCCGATAGAGCCATGTGCATGGACTGTTTCATCATTGCCGTCCAGCCTGTGGGTATGCCTCCGTTCCCTCTGTCGTGGAACAGAGGGGCAATCATGTTCTCCAGCAGGTCGTACAACGCCTTTGCCTCTATTCTGTCCTGTACCGCAGAGTCTTCGTAGGTTTCCCCGTTTCCAATGGCCCAGCCTCTGTCCGGGCGGTAGCCTTCTGCCCACCAGCCATCCAGCACGCTGCAGTGTGGGATTCCGTTCATTGCGGCCTTCATGCCGCTGGTTCCGCTTGCCTCCATGGGAATCCTTGGTGTGTTAAGCCACACATCCACACCGTGAACCATGTGCCTGGCCATGTCCATGTTGTAGTCGGACAGATAGACAAGTTTTCCGTACAGCTCTTTGCTCAGCGATGCGTGGAATATTTCCCTTATAAGGTCTTTGCCACCGTTGTCGTGCGGATGGGCTTTCCCTGCAAAAACAACCTGTATTGGTCGTGAACTGTTGTTCAACAGTTCCGTCAGTCTGTCCAGGTCACTGAGAAGAAGCGAAGCTCTTTTGTAGGTGGCGAACCTTCTGGCAAATCCAATGGTCAGTGCATCCGGGTTCAGAACAGGCATGTTCTGCTGGGGGAGACCTCTGATTCCCATGGTTTCCAGCTGGTTTGCCCACCTGCGTCTTGCATAGCCCACCAGGCGGGCTCTGAGTCTTTCATGGGCTCTCCAGAGTTCAGAATCGGGAATTCTTGAAATTTTGTGCCAGAAATTCTCATCTTCCGGATTCTTGGGAGACGTGCTACCAACGTATTTCTGAAGAAGTCTTCTTATCTCTCCGGATATCCATGTGCTCTCGTGAACACCGTTTGTAACATAGCCAACCGGTATTTCTGTTTCAGGCAGTCTCGGCCACACATTTCTCCAGATATTCCGTGACACTTCACCGTGAAGTCTGCTTACTCCGTTGGCTTTTCTTGAAAAGTTGAGGGCAAAAACAGTCATGGAAAAGTTTGGTGATGAAGACTGACTGCCGTATTTCAGGAAGGTCTGATTGTTGAGGCCAACCCTGTCCAGGTACGGCCGGAGGTACCTTAACACAAGGTCGTTGTGGAACTCTTCATTTCCGGCGGGAACAGGCGTGTGGGTGGTGAAGACATTTCCTGCAGTAACCATTTCTCTGGCTTCCGGAAAGGAGAGCCCTGTTTCTATGTAGTGTGCCATCATCTCAACGATAAGAAAACCGGAATGACCCTCGTTTATGTGTCTCACAACCGGCGTAAGACCCATTGCCCGTAGAGCCATGATACCACCGGCACCCAGCAGTATTTCCTGGCGGATACGCATTTCCTTGTCTCCACCGTAAAGCTGACCTGTTATATCTCTGTTCTCAGGAGTGTTTTCAGGAAGATTGGTGTCAAGAAGGAACAGCTTCACCCTGCCGACTTTGATTCTCCAGATGGCTGCAAGCACCCTTTCGGCTCCCATGGGAACCACAATTGTTACCGCATTACCGTTGGAATCCTTAACCCTTTCCACCGGCATGTTTGAATAGTCGTTCACCGAATAGCTTTCCTGCTGCCAGCCGTCACTGTTGAGGTACTGGTTGAAATAACCCAGTCTGTACAGTATGGAAACACCAACCACAGGAAGACCAAGGTCACTGGTGCTTTTCAGAGTATCGCCTGCCAGTACACCCAGCCCTCCCGAGTAGATGGGAAGACTCTCATGCAGCCCGAACTCTGCCGAAAAATAGGCAATTACTTCTCCCTTGTTCAGTGTCTGAGAATGGTGTTTTTCAAACCAGGTGGGGCGGTGAAGGTACTCGTTCATCCTGCCTGAAACTTCGTTCATTTCAGAGAGAAACACAGGGTCTCCAGCCAGTTCCTCAAGGCGTATCTGGCTGATTCTTCCCAGAAGCAGAGTGGGGTTGTGATGTGTTACTTCCCAGAGATCCTGATCCATGGATCTGAAAAGTTCAATAGCCTTCCTGTTCCAGCACCACCATGTGTTTTCGGCTATCTTTTTCAGATCGCCGAGGGTCTCCGGTATTCTGGGAACAACCCTGTATGTCCTTGATTTCAACGGTAGTTACTCCCCTTTCGAGCCATTACGGTACCGGAGGAAGCTGGCGGGATTGCCTGCAACAACCGCTCCTTCAGGTACATCCTTTGTTACAACGGCACCAGCTCCGATTATTGCATTTCTGCCGATTCTTACTGGTAGTATTGTTGCATTGGAGCCAATGCTTACGCCGTCTTCAACCACGGTACCCTTCCATTCCGAACGGTCAGGCTGGGGAGGGTAGACATCGTTGATGAACATCACGCCGTGCCCTACAAAGCAGTCGTTACCGATTTCAACCAGATCGCAGATAAATGAGTGGCTCTGAATTCTGGTGCGGTCGCCAATCCTGACACCCTTCTGAATCTCACAAAAACAGCCCACCATGCTGTCGCTGCCGATCTCACACTCATAGATGTTGACAAAATTCCAGATCTTCGTTCCCTCTCCTATTTTGCAGTTGTTGATAAGCTGCAGGGGATTCTCCGCTGATTTTGGGCTGGTTATTTTCTGCTTTTTGTCCTTTTTAAAAATAGGCATTTTCTTCCCCTTTTTTAAGCTGTTTGGAACGGCAATCGAATACCGAACATATTACACTCAACAATGGAGGAAAAACTTGCAAAAAAATATACGGAATTTCTGCATAATAGCTCATATTGATCATGGTAAATCGACCCTTGCCGACCGGCTTCTCCAGGTAACGGGTTCTGTAACCGAGCGGGAGTTTCACAATCAGATGCTTGATTCCATGGATATAGAGCGTGAGCGGGGCATAACCATCAAGAGTTCTGCCGTAACAATGTACACGGAAAACAGTGCTGGTGAAAAATTTCAACTGAATCTCATTGACACGCCGGGACATGTTGATTTCAGCTACGAAGTAAGCAGAGCTCTTGCATCCTGTGAAGGTGCTCTTCTTGTTGTTGATGCTGCTCAGGGGGTTGAGGCCCAGACAGTTGCCAACCTCTACAAGGCTATGGAGCAGGATCTGGAGATAATCCCTGTTGTTAACAAAATAGACCTTCCATCTGCAAACATAGATGAAACCCTGTACGAAATTGACAATGAGCTGGGACTTGACCCCGACGGAGCAGTGCTCGTCAGCGCTAAAACCGGTCAGGGTGTTGATGAGCTCCTTGAGGCAATTATGGAACGGATTCCGCCGCCGTCCGGAGACCCTGACGCACCGCTTCGAGCCAGAGTGTTTGACAGTATTTTTGATCCCTACAGAGGTGTTATAGCTTATTTCCGGGTTGTGGATGGTGTAATGAGAAGCGACAGAGAAATACTTCTTATGGCCATAGGTAATGAGTATCGTATAGAGGAAATAGGTCATCTGGGTATAAGGAGAGACAAATGCGAGCTTCTGCCCAACGGTGATGTGGGTTACCTGATTGCTGGAATAAAAAGTGTCAGTGATGTAAGAAGCGGTGAAACCATTACCACAAGCGAGAACCCGGCACAAGAACTTCTTGATGGTTTTGCCCAGGCGAAACCTGTTGTTTTCTCAAGTCTTTTCCCCATTTCCAGCGAGGACTACAACGACCTTACCACAGCTATGGATAAGCTTAAGCTCAACGACGCTTCTCTTGTGTTTGAAAAGGTTAATTCTGTTGGTCTGGGCTTTGGTTTCAGGTGCGGATTTCTGGGGCTTCTTCACCTTGAAGTGGTTCAGGAGAGGCTGGAGAGGGAATTCGGTATGAGCCTGGTTCTCACTGCACCTACAGTGTTGTACAGGGTTACTTTGACCAATGGAGAGGTAAAGTACATAGACAATCCGAATCTGTATCCTGACCCTTCCCGTATTGAGCTTACAGAAGAGCCATACATCAAAGCCTCAGTAATAATGCCCGACAAGTACATAGGCCCTGTAACCACCCTTCTTCTTGACAGAAGAGGGCAGAACTATTCAAACACATATGTTGGAGCACGAAGGGTTGAGATAAAAGTAAACATGCCTCTGGCTGAGATAGTTTACGATTTCTACGACAGACTGAAGTCGGTAACACAGGGTTACGGCAGTTTTGACTACGAAACAGCAGATTACCAGCCCGGTAACCTGGCAAGAGTAGATATCCTGGTGAACCATGAGAGGGTCGATGCTCTTTCCATGCTGGTGCACAGAGACAGAGCTGCCAAATGGGCAAAAAGAGCCTGTGAGAATCTGAAGGAAGCAATACCACGGCAGCAGTTCAAGATTCCCATACAGGGAACCATTGGAGGATCCATTATTGCCAGAACCACCATCAGTGCACTCAGGAAGGATGTAACTGCCAAGTGCTACGGTGGTGATATTACCAGAAAAAGAAAGCTTCTTGAAAAGCAGAAAGCCGGTAAGAAAAGAATGAAGATGGTCGGCAGGGTAATGATTCCTCAGAAAGCATTTCTCGCAGTTCTCAAAAGAGATTAGGAATACATGGGAAAAACAGTTGTAATTGCAGTGCTGTCCTTTCTTGCCGCGGTATCCTGCAGCAGGAGCAGTAATCCCTCAGGCCCCACAGGATGGAACAATGGGAACTGGACAGGTGAAACAGCAACATCAATACCGATAACATTCACGCTCAATCACCCAGCAATCACCGACTGGACCATAACGGTAAGCCATGACTATGCGGATACAACTGATACCAGAACAATACTGTGTTCCACTCTCACAATAGCAGACGATTCCACTTTCAGCTGGAGTGATTCAGTGGACCACGACTCGCTGAAATATTCTTTTTCTTTCAGCGGGGAGTTCTTCACAGGTGACAGTCTGATGGGTCTCTGGGATTCCACGGTGTACTATGACCTCAGCAGTGGAAGCGGTGGAATTGATGAACTCGGTGGCAGCTGGACTGCCGGAGGACCGGAGTAGTTAATTGCAGAACAGCTGCGCAGGTCTGTATGTGCATGCTCCTTTCTGTGTAAGCAAGTGTTCATACTGTGCTTTCAATTCGGTGGTTAAACCTGCGGATACTTCAGGTATGTGCAGTGCTCTTTCCTCTGAGCTGTACCGAAGAACAAACAACAACCACCTGGAATTTCAAACCTTCTACGCCGGTGGAGGAACACCCACGCTTCTGCCGCCTGAGTTCTGGGCCGGTCTTGTCAACATGGCAGGGTCAGAGTCGCTTAAGGAAGTAACCATTGAAACCAATCCGGCTTCTGCAGATGCCGTGGACTATCATGCTCTTCTTCTCGCAGGGTTCAACAGGATCAGTGTCGGGGTTCAGAGCTTCAACAACAAATATCTGCAGCTGCTGGGCAGAAGGCATTCTGCAGATGAGGCGAAGGGCAGTCTGAAACTGATTTCAGAAAGCGGCTTCAGGAATATCAGCATCGACCTTATGTACGGTCTTCCAGGTCAGACACCTGAGGATCACAGAACAGATGTGGAAGAAACCCTCCGGTTTGCCCCGCAGCATATTTCCGCATACGACCTCACCCTTGAGCCTGGAACACCCATGGGAGACAGGGGAGAGAAAGCATCTGAGAACTTCTGTACAGATATGTATCACCAGACAGATGAATTTCTCACCGCAAACGGGTACATCCACTACGAGGTATCCAGTTATGCTCTTGAAGAAAAATACAGGTCTGTTCACAACTCTTCTTACTGGAACAGGATCCCCTACATAGGCATAGGCCCTTCTGCCCATTCGTTCACAGGAACTGCAAGAAGCTGGAATGTAAACAGTATTTCACAGTATGAATCCGCCCTGCTCCAGGGAGAGTTGCCTGTTGAATCCAGCGAAGAGCTTACAGACGAGAATGCAGCGCACGAGATACTCGCTCTGGGATTCAGAAACACAAACGGAGTAGACCTGGACGAGCTGGCAGAATTTGGTTTCAGACTGGACCCCAATGAACTTCTTCAAACAGGCCTCATTTCCAGAACTGACAATCTGCTGGTTCCGGATGCAGAGGGAATGCTGTTTGCCGATTTTCTTGCCCTTAAAGCTTCAGAGCTTCTTGCAGGAAGCCACCGGGTTTGACGAACAGGCGGTAACACTGCATAATTGCCACTCTTATTGCCTCAGCCCCTGTAGCTCAGTTGGATAGAGCGGCGGTTTCCTAAACCGTAGGCCACACGTTCGAATCGTGTCAGGGGCGCCAGGCAATCAATTAACAGAGGGCTCTACACCAAAAGTGGGGGGCTATTTAAGAAGCACGACAGTCTCAACAGCAGACTCTGATCCAGCGTTGTACCGAATCAGATAACAGCCTGAAGAAACACCCTCAGGCACTGTCCACTGAACTGTGTTTTCCCCTGAGGGAAACACCTCATCTGCAACCGTACCTACCAATCTGCCTGACAGGTCATACACCAGCACGGAAGCTTCTCCAGATTCCGGAAGGTTGAAGGAAACAGAGAGTACAGAGCTGAAGGGGTTTGGAAACATATCAAGAGTAATTACAGGTGAAGGTTCTTCAACCTCAATACCGGTCTCAGGAGCGAACCGGGCAAGGTAACCGCTTCCTCCCCAGGTGCCCCCTGCTACGTAACCTCCCTCTGGAAGCTGAACGACTGAGTAGTAGTGGTAGCTCACCCCCCTCTCCTCTGCTATACCCCAGAGGTATTCTCCTTCTTCGGAGTACCTTACCAGCCAGGCGTCCTGTGTGTTGTCAGTATCGACCTGAAGTACCTGTGCATTGGGATTGTTCGGTCCGGGTTCCATCCAGTAACCTGTCCAGCCTGAGAAGATATATCCACTGTCCATAGTCCGTCTGACGCAGAACCCTTCATGAATATCCATTGGACCTGTGGGAATATTGTGCCACCACAGAGTCTCGCCGTACTGATCGGTGTGCCAGATCGAGGACATGAGATGTGAAACAAAGGTATAACCCCCATCTGAAGCAATACAAAGGGATGCCGGTTCATGGTAGAATAGGTAACCGAAAGCGACACCTCTGATATAATTCCCATTAATATCAAAGAACAGCAGATGGGGCCCGAGATGACTGGAAAGAGTGTCATCCATGACCTGTGTGAATACGCATAATTCGTTATTATTGAAAACAACGGATTTAGCATAGCTTGAGTAACCAGTTCCCCATGTCCGCGTCCAAAGAGTATCTCCCTGGGCATCGGTCCTCAACAGCCATGCCTGACCCGCAGAGCTCCCGGTTCCATGCACTCTTCCGCACACAGCAAAGCCACCGTCAGGAAGACAGGTGATGCCGTAGCCTTCTTCTTTGGTGTCTGGGTAGTCGTAGATCTTTGTCCACTCTATGTCGCCATCTGAAGAGATCTTCATGATGAAGAGAGCATATGTGTCACTGGGGGTCTCAACACTTCTGCCGGTGATAACGAATGAACCGTCTGGAAGAACTGCACCGTCCCAGCCAAGTACAGCATACCATGACATTTCCAACATCCAAAGTATATTGCCATCCGTATCCATAAGTATGGCTGGATGCATTTTCTGTCCACCCATCCAGTAATAAGCAATTCCTCCCGTAATAAACAGGTTTCCATCAGTCGTAATTTCAATGTCGTAAAATTTGGCTGTGTCATATGTTGTGAAATACCACTTCTCCCACATTTTCACTGGAGGGTCCATAGCTTGAGAGACTGAAGCGAAGAGGAGGATTGCCAGTATTGGGAGAATCACTGAAAGATATCTGTGTCTCATCCGTATTACCTTCTACTCTGTTAGAGAAACATTGCCAATGCGGATTGGCAGTGCAACTACACCGGTCACTGGACTGAATCTCAACCAGACAAGTCTGTTTGGATTTGAAATCCAGTTGAAGGTTGAATTTAGGTCCAATATGATACTCTGTTGATATTCTGAAGTAATAGTATCCACAAATGTGCTGTATGATGATCCAAGGCTGTCTTCCCAGCAGAGCGTAACCAGAGTTGCTCTCTGGCTTTTTCCAGTAATGCTGAACTGATTGTAAGTACCTCCATCAATCCACTCTGAAGTATCCGCAGGCAT
>JAGGYZ010000315.1 GCA_021162285.1 Candidatus Fermentibacteraceae bacterium | reverse complement strand
TGGCAAGGATGTAAGGCTGACACTGAACTGTAAGTCGGAGGAGTATTCAGGACCGGTGGTAAGAATTGCAGTTGACGAACTTATAGGTGGTCATTCGGGTATAGAGATAAACGCTGGCCACGCCAATGCTATCCATCTGACAGCACGGGTGTGCAGGCATCTGGAAGCGCACCTTGGAGCAAGACTGGTCAGTATTGAGGGTGGAACGAAGCATAATGCAATTCCAAGAAGTGCGGAGGCTCTTATGGCGGTGGAAGATACCGCGCAGGCGGAGGTTCTGTGTTCAATAATAAAAAGGGACTTTCTTGAGGAATATGCTGGTATTGAAAACACCGTTTCAGTAACCTGCGAAAAAGCAGACTCCGAATACCGTCTTACAGAAATTTCTTCGGCCAGGGTGATAAATGTTCTGCTGGCACTTCCACACGGTGTAAAGAAGATGAGTGGTGTGGTGGACGGTCTTGTGGAGACATCATGCAACCTGGCAATAGTAAAGTGGGAGGACAACAAACTCTCCGTGCTTCTCAGTGTAAGAAGTGCAATTGAATCCGCAAGGGATGCTCACTGTGAAACCATCGCTGCCGCGGGTAATCTGGCAGGGGCAGAGGTAACCATGGGTAACGGTTACCCGGGATGGGCACCTGATCGCTCTTCCGAGCTTCTGAAGGTTGCAAGTACATCTTTCAGCGAGTGTTTCGGAGGTGAACCCGTGGTAGAGGCAATCCATGCCGGGCTTGAGTGTGGAATAATAGGTGAGAGAGTTGGCAAACTGGATATGATAAGCCTGGGACCGGATATAAAGGATGTGCATGTTCCCGGAGAGTCGGTAAGTGTTTCTTCCGTTGCCAGTTTTCTGGACTATCTTGTGGTTCTGTTGAAAAAATTCGCCGGGTAGGGAAAGGCAGGTCGGATTGATCGATTTCAAAGCAATCGCAGAGCTTTCTGAGGAACTGTTTCTGGATTATTCCAGGCTCATATCCAGCACTGCTGTGTCTCTGGACAGTGTCCAGATAGATAAGCTTGTATCCCGGGGCTGCAGTTCTGCCAACTGGAATCTGGTGAAATTCACCGCGCAGTCTGATCTGGACCTTGTGAAAAACTGCAGTTTTGACGGTGCGGTAAGTGTTCATATCCCCGGTGGAATGCTGCAGGGCAGCAGTTTTAAGAACTGCACGATTGAAGGACCGCTGACTGTTGTATACACCGGTGGAATAGTTTCAATGACCCTTCTTCCCGGGTCAAAGGTCGAATACTGCGGAACCATCAGGTGGAACTCTGCTCCGGGCGCTCTGAACGCCTTTATCAACGCAGGTGTTGAGACAGGTCAGCGGAGGGTTCCTGTGGTCCCGCACTTTGATCACACAGATGTTGCATTTCTTGGATCAGCTCCAGGTCGTCCGGTTATTGCGAAAGCCGTTTCTATCAGAGAAAAACTCCGTGACAGATTGAAGGGATTCATCGGCAGAAACGCTTGTGTTTCCAGTTGCTCATGTATTCTGAACACTGTGGTCATGAAGGATGCGGTAATCGACAATGCCACAGCAGTCAGGGGTTCAATTCTGTTTGAAGGTGCCTCTGCCGTGGACGGTGCTCTTGTGAGAAACAGTGTGCTTCAATGGAACTCCCGTGTGGATTCACTAGCTGTTGTTGAAAACTCGATTGTAGGCGAGTGTGCCACAGTTGAAAAACATGGAAAGCTCACAGATTCGTTTCTTGGCGCAGACAGTGTTCTCGGTGAGGGAGAGGTAACAGCAAGTGTGGTTGGCCCACTGACGGGAATTCACCATCAGTCTCTTCTTATTGCTGCCTGGTGGCCAGGGGGGCGTGGAAACATTGGATACGGTGCAAACATTGGTAGCAACCACACATCCCGTCTTCCAGACCAGGAGATAAGACCAGGCACCGGTATGTTTTTCGGGCTCAGCACTTCTGTAAAATATCCTGCGGATTTCAGCAGAAGTCCGTTTACAGTTATAGCAACAGGTCTCACAACCCTGCCTCAGCGTGTGAGTTTTCCTTTCTCTCTGATAACCCTTCCGCACAAGCGGCCGCATGGAGTTCCAGACGGATGGTACAGACTTATTCCAGGCTGGGTACTTTACCAGAATCTGTATTCTGTTCTAAGGAATCAGTGGAAATACGGAAAGAGGTTGAAGGCTGTTCACACAGCAGTGGATACCTCTGTATTTTCAGACGAGATTCTGGAAATGGTCAGGGATGCAAAACACATACTTGAACACAGTTCTTCGTACTCTATTCCTGAAGCCGGAAAGAATTATATAACTGAAGAAGACCGGCTGAAGGGTATAGAAATTTACAGAAAGTGTCTGCGGGCGACAGAGCTGTGGAAGAAGAACAAAACAGGCATATTGAGTTCAGGTGAAACAGGCGAGCTGCTTGACCTGGTTCGTTACGCAAGAACTGCAGTTCTGTCTTCCAGAGAGAAAGACTACAAAAGAGGCGACAGAACAATAGACGACTACCTTGAGGTACGAAAGCCCATGGAAGAAGAAGACTTTATAAAAGCTCTCGAAGCCTGGTTTGCAAAAGCGGAAGCTGATCTGAAGACCTGATTCATATAACCTCATTCATATCTGTACAGTGTGGTAAATTTGCGCTTCTCGGAAAAGATAACTATACTTGAGCAGTTGTTCAAGTAATAGATATGTGCCTTTTCCGAAAAGAGGTCAAAATGCAGTTTTTTACAGAGTTCGTAACAGCGGTCTGGAACACAGGAGTTGCTCTTGCTCCCTCACTGTTTCTCGGTATGCTGATTGCAGGAGTTCTGCATGTGTTTGTGAACAAGGACAAAATTTACAAACACATGGGTAAACCTGGTTTCAGAAGCTCGCTGAAAGCGAGTTTGATCGGCGTACCGCTTCCGCTCTGCTCGTGCGGTGTTCTTCCCGCTGCTCTTGGTCTTCGCAGGGACGGAGCCAGTAAAGGTGCTGCTGTGAGTTTTCTTTCCAGTACTCCACAGACTGGAGTTGACTCAATAGCTGCTACCTGGGCACTTCTCGGCTGGCCTGTGGCACTGGCAAAAGTTATTGCCGCATTTGTTGCTGGAGTGGTCAGTGGGACTGTTGTAGACAGTTTTGACAGGGAAAACAGGCACATTTCAGCTCCCCGTTCTGAAACAGCTGAAGAAAAAGGATCAATACCCCGGAGAATCTGGAGATATGCATTTGGAACTCTGTTCCGGGACATATATCTGTGGCTGTTTATCGGAGTTGCTGTTTCCGCAATTATTACGGTGTTTATAGAGCCCGGACAGCTTGCAGATTATCCAGTGCTTGCCGGGCCGATGGGTATGCTGGCAGCACTTGCAATAGGTATTCCACTTTACGTGTGTTCTGTTTCATCGGTTCCCATTGCTGCCGCTCTGGTTTACGCTGGATTTCCTGTGGGTAGTGCTCTTGTGTTTCTTATGGCCGGTCCTGCTACAAATGCTGCAACCATGGGTGCAGTAAGGAAGAGTCTCGGCAAACTGTCGTTCTGGAGTTATATAGTAACTATTGTGGTGGTAAGTCTTCTCGCAGGGCTGCTTCTCAATGGCCTTGATATTCCTGTGAACAGTTTGGTGCGTCATCATGAAACTCCGGGAGCGGTGGGTATCCTGAGGATTACTGCAGCAGCATTTTTCTTTATACTGATAGCTTACTATGCTGCAAAGGATATTGCCCGCAGAATAAGTTTGGGAAACACTGTAGCACTTGCTGATTCCGGCGTCATTACTTACAATGTTTCCGCAATGACATGTTCCAACTGTGTGAGAACTGTTACAGAGTCTCTGCAGAATCTTGTCGGGGTCAGTTCGGTAAAAGTTTCTCTGGAAGATGGCTCTGCCGTTGTGGTTCCCGGGGCAGGCTATTCGAGCAGCAGTATTCTTGAGACTCTGAGGAAAATTGGTCATACTGGAGAATTAAGGAGAGACAATGAGTCCAATGGAGCAGAGTGTTCCTGCAGTTCATGTAACACCTGAGGAAGTAGAGCTTCTGGCAGATCTTTTCAGCCAGACCTCTGATCCCACGCGATTGAAGATACTGCTGTTCCTGCTTCCTGGAGAGCAGTGTGTCTGCAACATATCCGAACTGCTTGACATATCGGTATCTGCTGTTTCTCACCAGCTTAGAAGGCTTAGAACAGGTGGGCTGGTAGCCAGAAGAAAAAAAGGGCGGCATGTTTACTACCGGCTTGCAGATGACCATGTCCGTATACTGATATCGGTGGGTCTGGAACATATACGGGAGTAGCAGAAACTGTAGAGGAGTTAAAAAGTGAAACCTGTGCACTTCGAAGCTTTTGTGTTGCTGATCTGCCTGGCAGCAGTATCCTGCAAATCGGAATCTGTAGAGTTACCGCAGTCGGAACGCATTCAGATACTGGAATATCAGCTGTCTGCTGCTGATTCATTTGGCGTTGAATTCGGTGATTCCGTGGCAAGGTGTTCGTAGTAGAAGACAACACCGTTTATTCTGTTACTGTCTATTCCCCTTCCACTTCGGAGCTGCAGACAATAGAGTGCACAGATGTGAACAGAATTGCCAAAACAGAGGCTGAAATACAAGAAGAAACCGACGTATTTGAAGAATGGGCTGTGCAGGATCAGGCTTATACTGGCGGCTACACACCTGTTCCGTACAGGCAGCTGATTTCACTCACCGGTATTGATTCCGATGGAAACCTGTGGATTGAACGGCTGGATTCAGAAAATGAATACAGGTTTGATGTGTGGAGTTCTGATGGTAAAAAGGTATTTACCGTTTTCTTTCCCCGGACGGACACTGAGATGCTCTTCAGCGTTAGTCAGTATGGTATACTTGGTGCTGTGGTTGATCCGGAGCAGTTCCCGCAGGTGTATTCTCTGGAGATGGAGGAAATTCAGCCCCGGAGATAGCCGCCGAAGCTGGCTTGCCGGATGTATACAACAACAGTTGCGGAAATTAGCATATTACCGCCCATGAGGGAAAATATCAAACTGATAAGCGGAGAGGAAATATCCAGTGCAGTGGCCGGGCTTTACGCCACCGCGTGCATAGGACCGCACTGCGGCGTTGAGGAAAGGCTGGAGGAAATACTTTCCGAAGAAGACCCCGGTCCGGGCAGAGAAGCACTGAGAATTGAAATAGACAATCTCAAGGTTGCCGGAAAACTGGGGCTTCCCATCTGTCAGGATACGGGCACCGCCATTGTGTTTATTCAGCTTGGCAACATGGTCTGCATTTCAGACAGTTCACTTTCTGATGCGGTAAATGAGGGGATCAGCAGGGCCTGTGCTGAAGCATATCTGCGACCTTCACAGGTTTTTCCGCCAATTGGTGCCAGGAAGAACACCATGAACAACACCCCTGCGATTGTTCATATTGATCATGTCTTCGGTAATGAGCTGAAGATTTCAGTTCTTGCAAAAGGTGCAGGCAGTGAGAATGTTTCCAGGTCGGTTATGCTGTCCCCACTTGCCGGTGAACAGGGGATTGCAGAATTTGCGGAAGCATGTGTACGGGCTGGAGCTTCAAAGTCATGTCCTCCGCTGATCGTTGGCATTGGAGTAGGGGGGAATCTGGAGACAAGCGCGATCCTTGCCAAAAAAGCTCTTCTCAGGGAATTAGGTATTCAAAGTGATGTTACGGAACTCAAAGAACTGGAGCTGAGAATAACTGAGAGGCTGAATGCCACAGGTATAGGACCACAGGGTTTCGGCGGAAAAACAACTGTAATGGAAACAAGAATTCTTCAGACCGCCTGCCACATGGCCTCGCTTCCGGTAACGGTGAGCATAGAGTGTCATGCCCACCGAACTGCATCATGCGTACTGTAACCCTGCCTGCATCAGATGAGACTCTGAGATCTTTCCGAGCCGGTGAGATGATACTGCTCTCGGGGCTTGTGGCAACTGCAAGGGATGCAGCACACAGCCTTATGCTGAGTACGGGAAATATTCCCTTCGATGTTCAGAATGTTCCTGTTTTCTACATGGGGCCTTCTCCGGCTCCGCCGGGAATGGTAATTGGGTCTTCCGGACCTACAACTTCTGCCAGGATGGAACCTTTTATTCCTGAGATGCTCAGATTTGGAATGAAAATAGCAATTGGTAAAGGCGACATGAGTGATAGTACAAGAGAATTGTTTCAGAAGTACGGAGCAGTATATCTGGCTGCCACAGGAGGAGCCGGAGCACATGCATCCACTAAGATAAAGTCCAGAAAGGTAATAGCCTGGGATTACCTGGGTCCCGAGGCGGTTTCCATCCTGGAACTGGAAGATTTTCCCGTTTTTGTGGCATGGGATCTCCACAAAGGCAGCATATACACAGGGAGCAGGAGTAGATAATGACACCGAATGAAGCCCTTTATGAAATCAGAAAAGTATTGTCGGAGGAAAATGCCGAAAAGGCAACAACAGAGTTTCTCTACGAACTGGCCATGGATACCCATGAGTTTCACGGTGGGAAGATGATGACCATTCCCCTTGTTGACGAAGTGGACAACGGATGGCTTGAGGTCTGGTATACACCTGGTGTTTCTTCTGTTTCAAGAAGTATAAGAGACAACAACCAGGTTTCATTTTCTCACACAGCCCGTGGAAGAACCGTGGCTGTTGTAAGTGATTCTACCAGGGTTCTGGGCGACGGAGACTGCACTCCTCCCGGTGGTATGGGGGTTATGGAGGGGAAGGCCCTTCTGATGAAGCTTCTGGGTGGATTTGATGCTGTACCTGTCTGTGTTGATGTTAACAAAGATGTAGACAGGCTTGTTGACACCGTAAACGCTATCTCTCCGTCTTTCGGTGCTATCAATCTGGAGGATATTTCGCAGCCGGAGTGCTACATAGCTCTTAAAAAGCTCCAGAAGAGTTGCCCTGTTCCGGTCTGGCACGATGATGCTCAGGGTACCGGGTGTGTGGTTCTGGCAGGGCTTTTAAACTCATTGAAGGTTGTTAACAAGAGAATCAGCGATGTTTCCATAGTCTTCTTTGGAGCAGGTGCTGCCAACTCAACAACGGCCAGGCTTGTTATCGCCGCAGGTGCCGATCCTGAACGGATAACCATGTTTGATGAACATGGAGCTCTGGGGCAGGAACGATCCGACTTTGAAGGAGAGGGCTGGGAGTGGCACAGAGAACTCTGCAGAATAACAAATTCCAGAGGATTTACAGATATCCGGGAAGCAGTTGTGGATTCTGATGTGTTTATTGCTGCTTCAAAATCCGGTCCCGATGTTGTTCATCCGATGTGGATAAAAAAAATGGCAGATGATGCAATTGTATTTGCATGTGCAAATCCAGTACCGGAGATTTTCCCGTCTGATGCTCTGAACGCAGGAGCTGTTATCGTTGCCACCGGTCGTGGTGATTATCCCAATCAGGTTAACAACTCCCTTGGCTTTCCCGGAATACTGAAGGGTGTTCTGCTTACCGGAGCAACTGCAATAACAGACAGAATGGCAGTTGCGGCAGCCAGGGCGATTGCCGACTACGCAGTACAGGGAATAATTGGCCCTGGGAGAATACTTCCTTCCATGGCAGACACCGGGCTGTTTCCCCATGTTGCAGCAAAAGTTGCATCAGCTGCTCAGTCTGAAGGAGTGGCTAAATTCTACCCTTCAGAAGCTGAGGTGTTTGCAGCTGCAAATGAAGACATGGAGAATTCAAGAAAGGCGTGGGCCGCTGTCACCGCTTCCGGGGCTGTAAAACACTACCCCGGCCAGAAGGTAAAAGAACTGATGGAGAGAACGGTTTCCCGATTTCAGTAAAGTTCAAATTTGGCGAGTCTGCCGTCGAGACCGCCTGAGAACAGCTGCTTTCTCCACGATGTTCTAAGCCCTATGTTTTTCAGCAGTTTTCTGTCTCCAAGGTAGATGTATGCTTCAGAGCCTGAACATTTCTGCTTCATGAAGTCACCAAATTCCTTGATAAGCTCCTGAGCAACACCTTCTGCAAGTCTGATTCCGTGTGGAGGATTTGTAAGTATGGTACACGAGTTGTAC
>JAGGYZ010000141.1 GCA_021162285.1 Candidatus Fermentibacteraceae bacterium | reverse complement strand
GTGGACAGTTCCTCAATATTCTTTTCTGCCGTGACAACAAACAGGTTGATGAGCTGGTGGATGGTGTCCATGTCATCACCAAAATCCTCTTCCAGTTTTTCCTTTCGAAAAGTATTGTCCGGTTGAATTGACTCAATTTTTACTTCTTCGTCTTCATCTTTGTACAGCGGAGACCATCTGGTGAGTGCATCTGAAACTATTGCAGGAGATACGGGCTTTGTTATGTAGTCATCCATTCCTGCCAGAGTACACTTTTCCTTGTCTCCCTTTAGCGCATTGGCAGTCATTGCAATAACAGTGACTTTGCTGTTGATCACACCGCTGTTGCCGGAGCGTATTGTCCGTGTTGCTTCGTACCCGTCCATAACCGGCATCTGACAATCCATAAAAACAATGTCGTAATCTATCTTTTTTAGAAGATCTACAGCCTCCCTGCCATTACCCGCAAGGGCTGATTTGTATCCGAGTTTTTCGAGAATTTTTACAGCAACAAGCTGATTCACAGGGTTGTCTTCCACCACAAGAATCCTGACAGCTCTCTTCTGGGATTCTTTTAAGGAGTGTCTTGTTACAAGCGGTTGCTCTACTACCTCCTGCTTGTGGCCGTAAACAGTGGTTAGACAGTTGTAAAGCTGCGACTGTTTTACAGGTTTTGTAAGGTATGCTGAAAATCCCAGATCATGCAGTCTTCCCGCATCACCCCGGTTTCCAATGGAAGACATAACTATAAGCTTGGGTGAGGTAATTTTTGTGTTGCTGAGAATCTGTTTTCCGAGTTCCTCTCCGTCCATTTCGGGCATCTGCATATCGAGTATTGCAATCTCGAAAGGATCACTTTGTGCAGTGGCTTCCATGAGAACATTAAGGGCAATTTCTCCTGAGGAGACTACCTTGTATCTGCAATTCCACGATTCAAGAAGGAGAGAGATCAAACGTCTGTTGGTTGAATTGTCGTCTACAGCAAGAATTCTGGTGTTTTCTATGGATTTGGGCTTGCAGTAAGGGAGATTCTCATTGTTTTTTTCAAGTGAAATGGTAAACCAGAATTCGGAACCGAATCCCTCCCTGCTCAGAACACCTATTTTCCCTCCCATGAGAGTTACAAGCTGTTTGCAGATAGAAAGACCAAGCCCGGTTCCCCCGTATTTCCTGGTGGTTGAAGCATCAGCCTGGGTAAATGCGTCAAAAATGTTCCTTGCCTTGTCTGCAGGAATACCAATTCCTGTATCCCTAACAGAAAACCTGAGTTGAATATGCGTTTCCGTCTCGTTCTCAGGGCTTACAGAAACGCTGATTTCTCCTTCAGAAGTAAACTTGAGAGCATTGCCCGTAAGGTTAAGCAGAATTTGCCGTATTCTTCCAGGATCGCCTTTCACATTGGCGTAAGTATCGGGTGCTATAAGAGATATGAATTCAAGCCCTTTCTGCTGTGCTCTCGGGGCTATCAAATCACCTACACCCTCCAGAAGCAGCCTCAAATCAAAATCGGTGATCTCTATCTCCAGTTTTCCAGCTTCAATCTTGCTGAAATCGAGGATATCATTTATGAGCATCAGCAGAGCTTCTCCACTGATCTTGATTGTTTCTGCAAATTCTCTCTGCTCTGGAGAAAGGCTTGTTTCCATCAGCAACCCGGTCATACCAATAACACCGTTGAGAGGTGTACGGATCTCATGGCTCATGTTTGCCAGAAATTCACTCTTAGCCCTGCTCGCATCTTTTGCAATTTCTGCAGAGTGCTCTGCTATCTTCAAGGTCTCTGCTAGCTGCTCATTCAACTTTTCTGCAGCTCTGGCAGCCTTTTTCTTGTCTTCTTCAAGGTAGGTATTCCGTACAGAGAATGCAACATCATCTGCCACTTCTTTGAAGAGACTCTCTTCGCTGCTGTCCATACTGAGTTCTGCCGGTAACTCTGCCGAGATTATTCCGAAGACGGTTCCGTCCGACATAAGCACAGAGGTAAACGGTCTGCTGTCTGGTTCAAGCCCGAGGAGAGGGCAGTTGCCGCAATGATTTTCCACATCCTTTAATGTAACGATGCTCTGCTTTTCCAACGCTAGAGAGGAGCAGTAGCAACCTGGCCCTGACTCCATGATTTTCACAAGTTGTTCCATATTTTTTTCAGGTACACCTGCCGAGACTGTTTTTTCAAAACTATCTGTTCCCCTCCGGTAGAGGGAAATCCAGGCAGATGAGTATCCGCGAGTTGATATAAGCGCATCGCAGACATCCTGAATCATCTGGTTTCGATTTCGGTCTTTAGTAATGATGTGATTTACCTGTCTGATGGCTTTGAGAGATCGGTTGAGGTGTTCTGTTTCATGGCGCTTTGCAACCAGCTCCGATATATCGGCAAAGGAACCGATTACCCCGTTTACGTTGCCTTCGTCATCCAGATCAGGAGCTATGCTTGCCATTGCAGGGAACTTTGTTCCGTTATACCTGATGAAACTGACTTCGAATGAGGCAATTCCAGATGCCATGACATGTTTAAACCTGTTCCCGAAAGATTCTCTCAATTCCGGGGCTACTTGGTCTATAATTCTTCCACCGGTGAGTTCTTCCGCTGTTGAATAGCCCAGCATTTCAAACATGTACCTGTTGCAGTAGGTTATGGTTCCGTTTGTATCAATCCTGCCGACTCCCCGTTGTACTGAATCCAGCAGGTGGTGGAATTGATCTGTGCTGGCTTCCAGTATCCGGTTTATTCGAACCTGTTCGGTGATGTCGCTTACATAACCTTCCAGACCCGTAATTACACCGTCTGGATCAATCAGCCTTCTTGCATTGACACGAGCGTTTATGAAAGAGCCGTCCGCTCTCTGCACCCTGCCTGTACAGCTGTGTATGGTCCCGTCATTGTTAAGGCTTTCAAGGAATGACTTTCGCATCTCGCGGTCGGGAAAGAAATCCCGGGTAAGCCGTTTTCCCAGCAACCCACTGGCAGTTTCGTAACCGAACATCGTTACTGCCCGCTGGTTAACATCTGTGATCATTCCCCTGACATCAACCCGGAAGTATGCTTCGGTCATGGTGTTGAATACCCGAAGCAGATCTGTTTCTTTCATCCAGTTCCTTCGCAGTCTCCCCCCACGCACTAAGATGTTGATAAAACCTGCGGTTGTAAAGAGAGGTGTAGTTGTATCCTTATAAAGTGGGCGGTGTTGATTCTTGTAAATGCGTTAATAGCAGTTCTACTGCATTCAACTGGTACCCTGGAGGATATTTTCCACCTCAGTTTTGGAGAAATATCCTGCGATGGAACATTGATGTGTACCTATACCGCAGGAAGCTTGAATGTTTATAGAATAGGCGAAGTGCGATGATGAATTGCATCCTGCACTTTTCTTCTTCTGTCGTGTAGCCCAAAATTCCACAGTTCTGTTAAGCTCGGGGATACAGCACTTGTATTTCCTGTGGGAAATGCTTATTGTTGGTTGCAAAATGGCATTACTAATTCTAAAAAGAGGGTAAAAATGGAATTAGCATCTCGATTTCTCAAGCATCCCAGTGGTGAAAGTTTTTTTCTCTTTGGCGCAAGAGGTACCGGGAAATCAACCTGGTGTCTTCAGGAGTACAGCGGAGCTGCTAGGCTTGATCTACTTGCTCCTGATATACTGAGGGCTTACACGGCAAAACCGGAAAGACTCATGGAATACACTCTGGGTCAGCCGGATGAAACCACCATAGTAATTGATGAAGTACAGAAGGTGCCCGAATTGCTGTCAGTTGTACACTCCATTCTGGAGCTGAAGCGCGGGTACAGGTTTATTCTTACAGGTTCCAGCTCGCGAAAGCTCAAACAAACCGGTGTTGATATGCTGGCCGGGCGAGCCGTTTTACGAACAATGCATCCTTTCATGGCCGGTGAACTTGGAAGCTACTTTTCTCTGGAAACAGCACTTGAACAGGGTATGCTTCCTGTTGTATGGGATTCGTCCTCGCCGTCGGATGTGCTGAAAAGCTATGTCGGGGTGTATCTTCGTGAAGAGGTAATGATGGAAAGCCTCGTTCGGAACCTCGGTAACTTTTCAAGGTTCCTTGAAGCCGTGAGTTTTTCTCATGGGCAGGTTCTCAATATCAGCAATGTTGCCAGAGAATGCGGCGTCCAGAGAAAATCTGTTGAAGGTTATATCTCAATTCTTGAAGATCTGCTTCTGG